>URSW01000065.1 GCA_900550625.1 uncultured Eubacteriales bacterium | reverse complement strand
ACGCGAGAGTCGACGCGGCGATCACGCAGCACAGCGCGAGGGAGATGAGTCTTTTCATTCTGTTACACCTTTCAAAACATTTCGTATTTCATACACATTATAATGATGCTTTCCGTTCGGTGCGGCGCATTTTTCGAAAAACTGACGGTGCATCACTTCAGCGCGGCTCTTTCGAACAGAAAAAAGGAGAACCTTTTTGTTCAAAAAGTCTCTTCTTGGGAATCTTACCGTAAACAATTTTAACATGAAAAGCGCCGAAAGTCAATAAAAAATTGATACTTCGGAAAAAAGCGGAACTGCTTTTGATCCTTTCAGCGCAAGTTTTTCTTTTTTTCAGTGAAAAAACCTTGTGCTTTCATAAAACCGTCACATTGGAAAACTATAATACAGACAGCAAAGGAAAAAGAAAAAGAAAGGCGGAAACAAAAATGGCTGACAATATTTTTGATGAAAACAAAAATGCGGCGAACGAGATATCGTCAAACCCGTATATAAAGAAGGAAGACCGTTCGGAAGCTGCGGCTCCGAAGGCGGATAATACCGCAGAGAACACGCAGAGCGCGCCCGACATGGCATCGACGGAGTACAGCATGGTTCGTCCCGAAGGGGGAACGACTTATTTCCGTCCGCAGACACAGACGGCGCATAGCTCCGGCGGAACGAATCCGGGAGGCGACACCTTCCGCGCATCGAATGCGCAGAACGGACAGACCGTACAGAACCCATACGGCGCATATACGGCACCCGGTGCAGCTCCGTACTCACAGTTCAATCCGCAGTACGGATACAACCCCGTAAATCCCGGTGCCGACGCTTATCGCAAGAACCGCAGGGAGAAGAAGCGTATGTCCGGCGGCGTGATCGCGCTGATATGCGCACTGTGCGTCGTGCTCTCGGGCGCGGCGGGCTTCGGCGGAGCGTATGTCGCTATGAGAAACGGCCCGTCGTTCGGCGGAACGGTTCAGAACGATCCGGCGGTTATATATAAATCGGTAAGCACCGACGCCTCGGCGGCAGCGACCAGCGTCACCGACGTTGTCAACACCGTAGCCGACAGCGTAGTTGAGATAACCACCGAATTCAAATCTACGGGATACTTCCAGTATGTATCGAGCGGCGCGGGCTCCGGTGTCGTGATCTCCGAAAACGGATACATCATCACGAACAACCACGTTATCACGGACAACAACACCGTAGCCGACAACATCACCGTACGCCTCAAGAGCGGCGATGAGTACACGGCGAGCGTCGTCGGTCACGATGCCGACACGGATATCGCGGTACTGAAGATCGACGCGACCGGGCTTACGGCGGCGGTGTTCGCAGACAGCTCCAAGCTTGTCGTCGGTCAGGACGTTATTGCAATCGGCAACCCGCTCGGATCGCTCGGCGGAACGGTTACCACGGGAATCATCAGCGCGCTTGACCGCGAGATCGACGTCGGCGGCACGATGATGAATCTGCTTCAAACAAACGCGGCGGTCAACCCCGGAAACTCCGGCGGCGGACTCTTCAACATGAGCGGTGAGCTTGTGGGAATCGTCAACGCCAAATCCTCCGGTGAAAACGTCGAGGGGCTCGGCTTTGCGATCCCGGCAAACGACGCATCCAAGGTTGCGGAAGAGCTTATGACAAACGGATATGTCACCGGCAAGGCGTATATCGGAGTATCTCTCTACTACGCATCCGATTCGTACACCGCATACCGCAATTTCCGCAATTCCTCTCCCGGACTTTATATCGCACAGGTAGTCGAAGGCTACAACGACGATGTTCTCAAGTTCGGAGACCGCATAATCGCGGTTGACGGCACGGAGGTGTCCTCTGCCGACGATGTAAAGGCGATTGTCAAGAAGTGCGAGATCGGAAGCACGATGAAATTCTCGCTCTACCGCGACGGTAAGCTGATCGAGGTAGACGTTAAGTGCTACGAATACAAGCCCGAGAAAACGGACGTTGACTTCAGCGAGGTTCAGTAATACTGACGCAGCTTGTCATAAATACTAAGAAGGGGACGAAATATCGTCCCCTTCGGCAATTCGGGGAAATTCTCTTGCCAAAATGCGGCGGATGAAGTATAATTGATTAAGGAAGAAAATGCGCCTTCGCCCCGGCGCTTTTCATAAAATCAGAAAAGGACGGGACCGTATGTATAAAATTTTGATTGCCGACGATGAAGAGCTTATACGCGCGCTTATTGCGAAATATGCGAAATTCGAGGGATACGAGACCGAAGAGGCGCGCGACGGCATGGAAGCGGTGCGCAAATGCGCCGAGGAAAACTTCGATATTGTGATAATGGACATCATGATGCCGGAGCTTGACGGTTTTTCTGCCGTGCGCGAGATACGGAAAAAATCGGATGTGCCGGTCATAATGCTGTCGGCGCGCGGCGAGGAGTACGACAAGATCAACGGCTTTGAGTGCGGAGCCGACGATTATGTCGTCAAGCCCTTTTCGCCGAAGGAGCTTATGCTCAGGATAGAGGCAGTCCTCAAGCGCACGGGCTGTGCGAACTCTTCGGCGGCGGGAGGAAACACACCGCACGATGTGTTCGAGATCGGACCGCTGCGCTGCGATATTACGGGACGCATCGTCTATGTGGACGGAAAGCGCATCGACATGTCGCCGAAGGAATACGATCTTCTTTTCTACATGATAAGGAACCGGAACATCGCGCTCAGCCGCGAAAAGCTGATCACCGAGGTGTGGGGGTACGATTACTACGGCGACGACAGGACTCTTGATACCCATATCAAGCTGCTCAGAAGAAGTCTCGGAGACGCGGCGAAATATATCGTTACTCTGAGGGGAGTGGGATACCGCTTTGACACAAACGAATAGGACTGCGAAAAAGCCGCCGAAGATGAAATGGAAGATATTCGGCTATTTCGCGCTTTTCTGCGCGTTTACGATAGCGATACTCTGGATCTTCCAGATCGTGCTGCTCGACCGCTTCTATCAGTCGATAATGGCGAGAAAGCTTGCAGCCACGGCGTCGATACTTTCGGCGGATACGGACGACGACGGATTTGAAGAAAAGGTGTACGGGATTGCGGAAAAAACCGGATTCTGCATTTCGGTTTACGAGATAAAGGACGGCGTGGGCACACTCAAGGTGGATGCCCATGTGAAAAACACCTGCCTTATCCACAATATGAGGAGCAATTCGATCCTGAACGAGCTTTACGGCAGAGCAAAGGACGGCGACGGGAGCGTGACCAAAAGATATTCCCCGACGGGCGGCGGCGACATAGGCGGAGACAACGACGCGATCGTCCTTGCGCGTGTCGGGGAGATTCCGGACGGCGAGCGGATGATCCTTGTGAATTCCGAGATCGTGCCCGTCGCGGCGACGACGAGCACGCTGCGGATACAGCTTCTGTGGATAACGGGCATACTGCTCGCGGCGGCGGCGCTTCTGTGCGTGCTGATATCGAAATTTCTTGCGCGCCCCGTTTCCAAAATAAACGACGAGGCGAAAATACTCGCCACGGGAAGCTATAACGTCAACTTTGATGCATCGGGATACCGCGAGGTTGCTGAGCTTTCGGATACGCTGAACTATGCCGCGTCCGAGCTTTCGAAGGTCGACCGCATGCAGAAGGAACTTATCGCAAATATTTCGCACGATCTGCGCACACCGCTCACGATGATCGCGGGATACAGCGAAGCCATGCGCGACATTCCCGGAGAGATGACCCCGGAGAATATGCAGATCGTCATAGACGAGACGAGACGGCTCACATCCCTTGTGAACGATGTGCTCGATCTTTCGCGCATAACCTCGGGAACTCTTGCGCTGAGAAACGAACGCTTCAGCCTTACCGAGCTTTGCGGCAGCGCGATGGAGCGATATGCCCACCTGAACGAAAAGGACGGATACGACATACGCTTTGTACATTCGTCGGAGGTGTATGTATTCGCCGACCGCACGCGGGTGCTTCAGGTGCTTTATAATCTTGTGAATAATGCGGTGAACTATACCGGGGACGACAAGCGCGTCACCGTTACTCAGGAGATACGCGGCGACGCGGTGCGCATAAGCGTGACCGACACCGGAGAGGGAATCCCCGAGGAAAAGCTTCCGCTTATTTGGGAAAGATACTACAAGGCGAGCGAATACCACCGCCGCGGCGAGGTCGGCAGCGGTCTCGGGCTGTCGATCGTCAAGGGAATACTCGACGGCTACGGCGCGCATTACGGAGTGACGAGCAAGCTCGGATGCGGCTCGACTTTCTGTTTTGAACTGCCGATTTCCGGTTCTCCCGAGCACGGAAACCGCAGCCGCTCCCGATGACGGGCTGAAATGAGGATGCATTTTCCGGGGATACCGTTATATATTAAATGAAGGGAAGCTTTCGTATGCCGAAAGCCGGAGACTGAAGATGATAACTTCCGATTCACCGATAACCGCACTCCCCGGCGTAGGAGAAGCAAGGGCAAAAGCCTTCAAAAAGCTCGGCGTCGAGAATATCCGCGGACTGCTCTGCCATTACCCGCGTGCGTATCAGTACCGAGGGCATGTGAGAAGCGTCGCCGAGGCGAGGAGCGTCGAGGGCCCCGTATCGCTTGTGCTTCAGGTGGTGTCCGTGCCCGAGGAGCACCGGGCATACGGCAGGGGCAAAAGCTATCTTAGATTCCGTGCGTCCGACGGCACGGGTACGGTTTCGGTCACGTTTTTCAATCAACCGTTTTTGAAGGATACATTCCGCCCGGAGCGCCGGTTCAGATTCTGGGGAAAACTTGACACCTCGCACGGTGTATCGATGACCTCGCCCGTGTACGAGCCGTGCGTTGACTCCACAGGAGAGGAGCTTGCCCCTATTGTGCCGGTGTACCCGCTCAGCGCGGGGCTTTCGCAGAAGTTTATCTCCGAGAGGGTGAGAACGGCGCTCGGGGCGGTCATCACGGAAAGCGATATACTGCCTGCCTCGGTGCTGCTCGAAAACGGGCTCTGCACATATTCGTTTGCCATGCGGAATATCCATTTTCCCGAGAATACCGACGCGCTTGAACGCGCGCGCCGTCGGCTGATGTTCGAGCAGCTCTTTGTCCTTTCGGCATCACTCTGCATGAAGAAGGCGCAGCGCACCGTATCTGGGGCTCGGGCGCTTGAAAGCTCCGATCTTTCGCCGTTCACGGATCTTCTTCCGTATGAGATGACCGACGCGCAGAAGCGCTCCGTCGGAGAGATCGCGTCCGATCTTGCACGGTGCGTTCCGATGAAGCGGATACTTTGCGGCGACGTGGGAAGCGGAAAGACCGTGTGTGCCTTTGCCGCGGCATATATCGCGGTGAAAAGCGGCGCGCAGGCGGCGCTAATGGCTCCGACGGAGATCCTTGCAAAGCAGCATTACGCGGAGGCAAAGCCCCTTTTCGAAAAGCTCGGCTTCACCGTTTCGCTTTTGTGCGGATCGATGACAAAGGCGCAGAAGGATAAAACGCGGCGCATGCTCGAAGGCGCGGACGGCGAGCGCATCGATTTCATAATCGGCACGCACGCGCTGCTCACCGAAAGCGTGAAATTCGATGACCTCGGGCTTGTCATTACGGACGAGCAGCACCGCTTCGGTGTTATGCAGCGCGCCGCGCTCGAGGAGAAAGCGGAGAACGTCCACACGCTTGTCATGTCGGCAACACCGATCCCGCGGACGCTCAGCCTGATAAAATACGGCGATCTCGACATTTCGCGGATAGACGAAATGCCGCGCGGACGAAAGAAGATCGGCACGTTTTGCGTGGATTCCTCATACCGTGACAGACTCAACGCTTTTATCGAAAAGCAGGCGGCAAAAGGACATCAGACGTATGTCGTGTGCCCCGCGATCGAGGAACAGGCGAAGAAAGCCGAGAGCGCGGAGGAAATGGCGGACATTTACCTGACGGAGAGGATAAACGAAGGTCTGCCGGTGAAGTCGGCGACCGAGTGCGCCGCGGAGCTTTCTGCAAAGCTTGACGGGCTTCGGGTTGCGTGCATTCACGGCAAAATGAAAGCCGCCGAAAAGGACGCGGTTATGGCGTCGTTCTCGGCGGGAGAAACTGACGTGCTCGTTGCGACGACGGTTATCGAGGTCGGTGTGAATGTGCCGTCGGCGACTCTTATGGTCGTCGAAAACGCGGAGCGGTTCGGGCTTTCGCAGCTTCACCAGCTTCGCGGACGTGTCGGACGCGGAAGCGCAAAATCGTGGTGTATCCTCATGTCCGACACGAAGAACGAAAAGTCGCGCGAGCGCCTTGCGGTGATGGAGAAGAGCTCAAACGGCTTCGATATTGCGGAGGAGGATCTCCGTCTTCGCGGACCGGGCGATTTTCTCGGCAGAGACGGGGAGATCAGGCAGAGCGGGGAAGCGGATCTCGGGCTTGCGGACGGCTGCACCGATCCGGAGCTTATCGCGCGGGCATCGCAGAGCGCCGCCGCGCTTGTCGGCGCTGATCCGTCTCTCTCGGCGCCGGAGCACGCATTGCTGCGCGCGGAGTGCGAAAAGAAGTTGTCAGGGTACTCAAAAACGGTGAACTGAACCGCAGCAGCGATGCATCTCCGTTGATTTTGGGTGCATTTTTGCCTCCGAAAAGTGTTTTTGGCGATTTTCACAACAAAAAAATATTTTTTTGTGCAGAATATCCATTGAAAAAAAAGCGTTTTCATGTCATTATATAATGACGGTCAAACCGTGAAAACTTACCGCCGTAAATGGCGAAGGGAGAATAAAATATGATTAAAGTCGGAATAGTGGGAGTGCGTGGCTTCTCTGTTGTCGGAGCTATGAAAGCAATGCCCGACGAGGTAAAGATCACCGCAATGTGCGATCTCGACGAGGATTGCCTCAACAGAGCAAAAGAAGAGATTGGTCTTGAGGACAGCCAGTGCTACCGCATTTACGATGATATGCTTGAGAAAGCAGATATCGACGCCGTTGTAATTTCAACTCCTATGCAGTGCCATGTTCCGCAGGCAATTCTTGCGCTTCAGGCAGGCAAGCACGTTATGTGCGAGGTTACCGCAGCAGTAACCATGGATGAGCTTTGGTGGCTTATCGAGAATGTCGAGAAATCCGGCAAGATATATATGTACGCAGAGAACTACTGCTATATGCCCGAACTTCAGCTTGTCCGCGCAATGGTCAAGAAGGGTATGTTCGGTGAGATCTACTACGGCGAGGGCGAGTACACCCACGACTGCACCGAGCTCCGTAATTGGCACGGCAAAACCGGCTGGCGTACATATTGGCAGATGGGTACCCGCGGCGCGTTCTATCCGACGCACAGCCTCGGACCGGTAATGCAGTGCTTCGACGATGACCGCATCGTTTCCATCTCGAGCTTCAGCCCCGGAAACCACAATCCTTACGGACTTCGCAACGATGACCTTACCCAGACTCTCTGCCAGCTCGAGAGCGGCAAGCTTGTCAAGATCAGAGTTGACACCATTTCGCCCCGCCCGCATGCAATGACCTATTATCAGATTCAGGGTACCAAGGGATGCTACGAGGCTCCCCGCGGACTCGGCGATGTTGCAAAGGTTGCAGTCGTTACCGACGACGATCCGCAGGGCTACACCAAGTGGAGACCGCTTTCCGACTTCAACGATCTGCTTCCCGACAGATATAAGACCGGCGCAGGCGAAGGCGCGGGACACGGCGGCGGAGACTACTACATTGTCGCTGACTTCATTCACGCGATCGAGACCGGCGTACAGCCCGAACTGAACGTATACAAGGCAGCAGAGTGGACCTCCGTTGCACTTCTCTCACAGCTTTCCGTAACGAATAAGGGACGCACCTTTGAGGTTCCGAACTTCCGTGCAAATATGCCTTGGGAAGAAAAGCGCATTACCATTTGACATAAAGAATAATGTGCGAAGGTCCGCAAACGGCACGCGGTGCCGCCGGATTTTCAAACGGCAAAAAATACGCAAATCCCGCAGACCGAAGTCTGCGGGATTTTTGTAAATAGACGGATTTCGTTCTGTTTCGCGGACGGCGCGTATCTCCGCGCGGTGATATCGGCTTTCTGCGGTGATCTACCGCACGGAATGATGTTTAACTGCTTTCGGTAAATCGATAAATATGTAAACGCGGAATGAATACAAAAACGGAAACAGAGACGACTTTTCGGACATTTTTCTCTGTTTTTCACACATAAACTTCCTTTTATTTTGGAATAACTTGATTAAATGGCGGTAATGTGTTATAATCTGTCATGTAAAATAAAAAAACGCGCAATATTTCGAAAGGTGTAATAACAAATGAAGAAAATCATCTCCCTCGCGCTGTGCTGCGTGA
>URSW01000064.1 GCA_900550625.1 uncultured Eubacteriales bacterium | reverse complement strand
ATCCCGTGCGTCCCGACGTGACGCTGACCTCGTACATCCTCCCCGGATGCCGTCCCGCGATGCTCGTACTGCCGGGCGGAGGATTCTATGCGCTTGCCTCGCATGAGGGCGATCCGTTTGCGATCCGCTTCATGGCGGAGGGCTTCAACGCATTTGTCCTGAATTACTCGATCGGAAAGCCGAAATCGTTCTTCCCGCGCCCGCTCACCGACGTGTCCGCGGCGATCGTCCACATACGCGAAAACGCGGAGAAATACTGCATCGACCCAGACAAACTCTTTGTCATAGGATCGTCGGCGGGAGGCTATCTTGCCGGCGTGATCGGTGCCATGTGGCACTGCGACTTTGCAAAAAGCTCCCCCGATATGGAGTACGGCGCGAACCGTCCGAACGGTGTTATCCTCACATACGGCGTCGTATCGACGAGGGAGGACATACGCTGCTTCTGCTTCGACAATCTTGTCACGGAGGAATACGGCGAGGAAGAGGTATCCCTTGAACGGTACGTTGACGAAAAAAGCGCCCCCGCGTTCATCTGGCACTCATTCCCCGACGAATGCGTCGATCCGCGAAACGCGCTTGTCCTCGCCGAGGCATATGTGAGGGCAAAGGTGCCGTGCGAGCTTCACCTTTACCCGGACGGACAGCATGGCATAGGGCTCGGCGATCCGGAAAAATATCCGCGCTCGAGCCGATGGACGTATGAGGCTGCCGCGTGGATGCGCGGACTTTGCGCAGGCGGCGGTCGGGAATAACCGCAGACAGCCGAATTCCGCCGAACTCGGCGGCCGCTGATACGATCGGGAGAAGCACGCCGTGACACCGCCTGTCCGCATTGACACCGAACCGAAAATATTCAAATAAAAGGAGACAAGTCTGATTCACCTGAAGAAGATCATCGCATTTTTATTGGCTGCCGTCCTTTGTATTGCTCTTGCCGCATGCGGCAGCTCCGACGACGGGGACGATGAGCGGAGCACGACCGACATGACCGAGCGCGCGCCGAAGGAGAGCACCGCCGAGCTCGACGACGAAACGTCCGATACCGAGGATATCGACGGCGCTGCGGCGGATGCCGGCGAGTATGTCGGACTTTGGAGCTACGTCGGCGAGAACCTTTGGCTCAGAATCTATGACGACTCGACATGGGAATTTCTCGATGAAAACAGTGCGGTGCTCGCCGACGGCACTCTGTGGGCGGAGGAGGACGGCGTGACCCTCCACTTCGGCGAAAACGGCGACGTGCTGATGCTCGACCGCACCGTGAGCGGCGATCTGATCGACAGTGCGAACGGCGGAACGCTCGTCTCCGCGGAAGAGATCGTGTCAAAGGAGCCGTGCTTCGCACGGGCGGGGGTTGGGCTGAACGCCGAGACGGACGACGGGTATTATCTCCTCAAGGACGGAGTATGCACATATTACGGGCTCGGCGAGGATTACAGCACTGCCGACTGCTATTGGGAGGTCGCAAAGCAGAGGGAGGACGTTCACGACGGCATCCGCGAGCTTCAGTTTGACGCTGTCTGCTACATCCCCGAGAGCTCGATTCCGCAGGGCGACTACATGGCATATACGAAGAGCGAGCTTTACGATTACTATACCGGAATGTGGCTTACCGCGTCCACCGCATACGGCAATACGCAGCGCGGCGAGAATTATTACGTCCACACCGTGAGCGTAAACGGTCAGAGCTATATGATCGAGTTCGCGTACTCGACCGATTGGCAGTACGGCATCGGCGAATGGGCGATGATCCTCACGAAGAGCTATGTCGTCTATATGCCCGAGGATTACAACGGGCTTATCTTTGCCGCCGAAGCGCAGTCGGACAATTACAAGGACAGCGCAAAGCAGGCGCAGCTTGACAGCATCGCGCCCGAAGCGTGCATCACGGACATTGGCCTGATCGACCCCTACACCTCTCTGTATTTTGCAGTCTGCGATTGAGCTTTCAAATAAAACATACAGCCTCGGGTGAGAAATCACCCGAGGCTGGTTTTATGTGGGGGTATTTGAATTTTGATATGCGCCGTATCGGAGCTTGTCTGCGACACCTGACGGTGAAAAATTCCGATAATAATGCTTTTGAGACAGGAGACAGGAACAAAATCCGCAGGCTCTTTTATCATAGTAAACCGCCGTTCTTTTGTCTTTGAGACAGTCTCCGGCTCTGTTCGCGCTTATTCCGAAATGCTTTGCGGTTTCTACCGCATCGATGTTCGCCTCGACAAACAGGAACTCTCACCCGTAGCTTTTCTTCTGATTTTCAATCATAGCCTTAACTCTGAAGTTGTCATAGAGATGATCTGAGTTTTGTTCCGAGCAGCGCCGCGGTTTCAAATAATTCGTCTTTGTCTGCGCTGTTTGATATGCACACATCCGCACAGAGTAATGTTACTATAACAATGATTTTCACGCGTGTTTATTGTTTCCTCCGCTTTCCGAACCAACAACATACCGCAATTGATGATGCAAATTCGAGCATTTTTTCACAATAAAAAAGCGGCTACCGTTTTTGATAGCCGCTGTGCAAGTAAAATCGCTTTGTTAGCTGTTGTACTTCTTCTTTCCGCTTATCACGGTTGTACCAACAACAGCGCCGCCGCTTATGAACAAAACGGCAAACCGCAAAGCAAGGCTGCTGTTGTCGCCGGTCTGCGGAGAAGATGTGTTGCCGGGCTTAGCGGGCCGGTCGGCCGAGCCGTTTCCGGAACCGTTTGCGGGAATTTCAACGGCTGCTTTCTTATAACCGCAGACGGTGCATTCCTCATGCTTGGATCCCTTCTCGGTTGCGGTCGCTTCCTTGTCGGTAACCCACTTGAAGGTGTGCGCCGCCGTGTCCGCCTTGTCCCCGCAGGCACATTCGTGCCGGTGGTTTGTTTCGTCATACTTCCAATCCGTACCGTAGCTATGGGTATGGGAAGCTGCCGTCGGTGTCACAGTCAGGTCGGTTTCGACCCAAAAGCTCTGCATATCGCCGTCATCACCTATACGAGTGTACCGCCGTCGGTTACACCGACATTAGTGAACAGGGTAATACCGTCACTGCCGATAGGCATATAACAATTCGGCATTTCCCCTTCAATTACGGGCTTCACCGGGCTCTCGGCACTAACCGTTGCGGCAGCAAATCCCACAAATGCCAATACAAAAATAAAAGTAAAAACAAATTTTTTCATATCTGCTCTGCATATAAATTTTTTTCGTTTTCGAACTCCGACAGCTCCTTGATTCTGAAAAATCCATATCGTAAAGCCTGTTTCTGATCAGATGATTCAGCAATTTTCCCGGCTGCGGAGAAAAAATTTTGACTTGTTTTTTCTCTTGAACAGGAAAAGAATCATTCACTTTTATCCCAGTAGGGATAATCCGTAAACACAAATTCTCCTGCGGCATTTTTCTCCGTCGGCAGATCAACATAGCGCTTATTGCCGTTTGGCGGCATTTTCACAGCAATCACAACTGTAAATTTTCCGTTGCCTTCATTCCGGACGCAGTCCACACAGCTGTTGTAAGAGGCTTCGCCCTTGCGTTTCTTACAAACCACATAGACATCGCCCTTATATTCAATCAATTCCTTATCAGCAATAGCACGGTTCAATGTTTGATCGGTAAATTCCTCCGAAAAAACCTTTAAGAATTTTTTGCGAACGTTTTCGACAGTGTTTGTAAAATCATACGGAGGAAACATAGGCACATAATTCCGTCTCTTGATCCTTACAGGTTTCGCTGTGCTCGGATACTCGCCTGCAAAGTTCAAACTCAGCCAAAGGCTTCTCGCTTTATCTGCCATTTCCCTCGCATTTGAGTAGTATAGAATCGTTCCGTCCTCGGGAAAAAACTCATATCCGTTTACTCCGTGAAGGCTTTCAATTACGGCAAGCTTATCGCTTTCATAATTCCTCCAAATTGCAATGGCTTCCTCGGAAACACTTTCCGCATATGAAGCTATCGAATAACTGTCGCGTGCCGTAATAAACCGGATATCTTCATCCAGCATAAGCCGCCCGACTTCTGTTCTTCCCTTATAGGAATCCGATGAATAGCCGTATGTATCGTTATCGATTATAAAAAAGGGAAGCTCTCCGCCATCGGTTTTATCAACAAAAAACGACACAAAGCCTTCCGAAAAACTTGCCTTAACTGTCCCGACCCAGCTTTCCGGCAGTGTAACCTCATAGGTTCCGTCGGTAAATTTTACTGAGTTTATTTTTTCTGTTGTTATAAGCTTATGAAGCTCTTGTGTAAATGTTGAAAAATTTTCCGGGAAGCTGTTGGTTCCTTGGGCATTCACCTCGGTACCGTCCGCCAATACAGCGGTAAAGCTCATGCCGGTGCCGTCAAGTACCTGAGAATCGCAGCCGTGAAAGTCCGTCCATTCAATTATTTTGCATCTGCCGAACAAGGCACACAGTTCTCCGAAAATTTTTTCGTCTCCGTCAAATTTGCGGACAATATTACGGAATTCAGCATGCTCTAAAGTTTTATAATCCCAATTTTCCGTGCTGATGTAATATTCTAAATGAACACCGTTCTCCGTTTTATACCCCTCGTAAACGTATTGTTGTGCCGACATATTGGTTTGTACCAATTTAAAACTTTTAAATTCCATCGGATTGCCTCCGTAATACTCAATATCGTTGTTGTTATAAGAAGTATGTTTTGATGAGCATGCGAAAAAAAGCAATATAAAGAATCCTACGCACATAACGCAAAAAAACTTTTTCATTTATTCTTCCTTTCCGAAATGCACCGTAACCCATTCGGTAATTTTCGGAAAGAGGCTTGCCGCAGCAAGCCTCTTTCGTACGCATATGCTAAGTCATTTTCGGGAAACCGAGATTGTATACGCCGCAAGCATAAAGTCTGTCGTCCTTAAACCAAACATGCATCACTCTTGCTTTACTTTCGGCTGCATACCAAGAATAAATCTGCGCATCGCGTTCAGCATCGTAACGGTATTCAGAAGGATCAACGCCGATATGCTTAACCACATCCTCATAAGTGAGATTAGCCTGCTCGGCAGCAAAGAAAAAGTTTAATCCTCCGAAATATTCTGTAAAGGTTTTCTTAAGAACCGATTCGCTCGCACGCTTATCACTCATAGACTGCGATTCCGTAGAATTCATATCAAGATTATATGGATTGTCTGCCTCCACTGTGTCACCTCCGCCGTTACTCTTAATCTCAATCAGAGTCTTTCCAGAAGGATCATTCCGAGCCCATAAAGCAGACAGCCGTCCTCGGTGACGGGAATCTCCGCAAAGGAATCAACCTTCTCCCCGAGAACCTCACCCTCGATCTTTGTGTCGTAGTAGAGCTTTCCGTTCTCTTCCTTCCATGTTGTGCTTTCGATGGCAGCATATCCGTCCTCGCGGACGACCGCTCCGTGCTTGGCGGCCTCCTCGCGCATCTCCTCCGGCACGAACATGAGAGTATTGAGCATGCCGTCCTCGGCAAACTCCGTCCGGTACTGCATCAATTCGGCGCTTCCCTCAAACCGCTCATCCTCCGGCGGGTTGTCGGGTGTAAAGACCTTCTCTCCGTCCGGTGTAGGCACACGGACTTCTTTGACTTTCCAAATTCCGCAAATATCCATCTTTTCCTCCTAAATAATTTCTATCCAAAACGGTCAAACGACCGTTTTTGATGCAATCGGATAAACAAATTTCTTTCTGCTTAAGCCCACGGATCGGCAGATTTCGGCGTACGCACGCCTGTCAGGAGATACTGCTCCCACAAAAACCACTTTCCGTCAGATCCACGCTGGCGCATCTTGATAGGACGGGGATCATCCGCACCGCCGCAGGGGATAAACAGCTTCATATAGCTCTGCTCCTCGCCGGACACGTGATTGCTTTCGATTATAATCTTATATGGCTCGGCAGGCGTGTAGTTGTTGTCCGGTGTGGAGCCGGCAAAATAAGTGAAAGGCAAATAAGTCTTACCGTCACGGAAGCGGTCATTCAGGAAAGAAATTTCCTGCCCGTTCAACGGACGCGGTCCCCTCAGCCAATTCAACATCTCGATACCGATGTTCTTATCCGCCGCATACGCACAGAGGGCAAGAACCGTAAGTGCTGCCGTTTTAAACGGTGTGTCGAGGCTTGCCTCCGGCAGAGACTGCATTTCGGCAAGGCTTTCCGGCAGCGAAGTGAAGGTGAATGTTTCTCGCTTACTGCCGATAGACTGTGCAGCGGCATTTACCGCCTGCCCGGCTGTGCTTTTCAGTTTGTCAAAGATACTCATGATTTTCTCTCCTTTATAAAATGTTTTTTGTCTGTTTTTCTTGCGAGCGTCGGGAGTGCATCAGAAACTACCTCCGCCGCCGCCGTGGGTTGATCCGGAAGAAGATGTGTGTGTGCTGCTTCCTTCCGAATCCGAATCGTTAGCCTTCGGTTTTGCAGTGCGTGTGACGGTGTTGTACAGGAACATATCACGGCTCTCGGTGATATTCATACTGCCGGCTTTCATATAACTGTTCGCCGCCGGCTGGAACCGCACGGTTTTAAGCTTACCCTTCATATTACCAACCGTAATAAACGATAATATAAAGCCGACTATAATTGCCACAAGTATCCAGCCCCGTTTCATAGGCTCCTTTGGCATATTAGAAGAATCGTAAGGGGTTCCGGTTCTTGCCTCTGTGATAAAATCATCGCAAAGCTCGGCAAAGGTATTAAAAGCGGCGGCATAATCCTCATCCGACAGATGCTCCCTTAACTTGTTGCCGATGTAGTGGATCCCCGCATCGGTAAATGCCGTGATGCCGTAGCCGGTAGTGGATATGTACCAATCGCGATTCTCCATGCTGAGGAGCAGCAGCAAACCGTCCCGATTGTTGCCGTAGCCGTAGCCGTTGTAATCGTAGAAGTCGTCGGCATAGGCGGTGGGAGTAGCGCCGTTCAGCGTTTTCGCGGTCACGATAACGATATCCATCTTCTGACGCACGCGGATCTCCTCAAGCTTTTCGCGCAGCTCCGTCTCCTCTATGTCGGACAACAGATCGGCGCCGTCCACGACCCGATCCTCCTTATCACCCGCAAAACCGGCGGCACCCTCAGCGAAGGCAGGAACCGTCACACACAGGCAGAGCACAAGAACAAACAGAACCGTCCATATTTTCTTTTTCATTCTGTTCCCTCCTTAAAATAGCCCGATCAGGTGCAGGAGCCAAGCCACGCCATAGGCAGCGACACTGTATATCGCCGCCAGCAGGAATGTCCAGCGCATCGCCGCAGCCTTATCCACCGGCAGATCGCCGACAAATTTTCCGGTCTGTCCGTTCATGGCAAAGGTGTATTTGTTTCCGTTCCACGTTGTGTTGAGCAGCCACACGGGATACAGCGCATAACGTGCCTTGCCGCCGCGGAACTGCACGGTGCTGTTTTCCGTTGTGACCGTGGTATACCCCTGCACCGTTCCGGCAAAGGAATCCTCGGCGGAGCGCTTGACGCGCTCATTGGCGCGATCGATGCTCGCCTCGGCAGTCACATCGTATTTATCCGCCAGATACCCCGCAAGATACGCTGTCCGGAAGTCTACCGCCTCGGAAAAATCGTATGGTTCAATAGATTCCATAAGGTCATCCGCCATTTTGGTGGAGCCATCCACCGGAACGTGCTCAAAGCCGATGCTGCCGCCCCGATGCGCCATAAAATGGCTGGTTTCCGTATAATTGTAGTCTTTGTCACTCCAGGTACGCACCCGTGTGGCGCGATAGCGGATCTGCGCGTCCACATCAGTATCGAAAAGCCAGAAGGGAACATAGATCCCCTTGATCTCGTCGATATGGTTTTGTTCCTTGAAAATCTTGGGCAGCAGCCGTTTACCGGCCAGATGTTTCATCAGACCTGCTTTTGCCGCCTTTTTATCCAGCTTGAACGGGATTACAAGATCCGGCTTGAGGGCGCCTGAGAACTGGCCCATCATCACCACGGGATTGCCGCAGAAGGGGCAGGCGGTAGCTGCCGTGTTGGCATCGCCCACGATCTCGCCGCCGCAGGACTTGCACACATATGAGCGCAGACTGTCGGTCTCCCCCTCCTGCCAATCGCTGCCTGCTGCAGTTTCCCATTCCATTTGATCCTGCTGCTCGTTCTGCAGCTCGGCATCATAGTCCTTCAGCGTTTCCATCTCAAATTCAGTGTCGCAGTAGGGACACTTCATCTTCTGGAGCGTGCTGTCAAAGGCTATCGCGCCGCCGCAGCAGGGACATTTATACTCCTGCAAGGTTTGCATGAAAAGAACTCCTCTCCTAAAGAATTTTAACCATTAAATGCTGCAAGCGCCGCATCCGCCTTCCGAATCCACTCGGTGCGATCTCCGTAAATTGCCGCATCCAGGGAGTCGATTGCCTGAGCTGCCTTGTCGCCGGCATCGGCTTTTCCTTTT
>URSW01000063.1 GCA_900550625.1 uncultured Eubacteriales bacterium | reverse complement strand
GGCGGCGCAGGCGATCCCGAGGCAATCAAAGCCCGCGTAAGCCAGATCAAGAACGCTATCGAGACCACCACCTCCGATTTCGACCGCGAGAAGCTTCAGGAGAGACTTGCAAAGCTTTCCGGCGGCGTTGCCGTGCTCAAGGTCGGCGCAGCTACCGAAACCGAGATGAAGGAAAAGAAGCTCCGCATCGAGGACGCCCTCAACGCCACCCGCGCAGCAGTTGAGGAAGGCATCGTTGCAGGCGGCGGTACCGCTTACATCAACGTCATTGACGATGTGGCAAAGCTTTCCGACACCGTTGAAGGCGACGAAAAGACCGGTGTAAACATCGTTGTACGCGCACTTGAGGCTCCGCTCCGTCAGATAGCCGAGAACGCAGGCTTCGAAGGCTCCGTCATCGTTGACAAGGTTCGCAAGAGCGGCAAGGTCGGATACGGCTTCGCCGCAGCTTCCGAGACCTACTGCGACATGGTTGAGGCGGGAATCGTCGATCCTACCAAGGTTACACGCAGCGCTCTCCAGAACGCGGCAAGCGTAGCTTCCACCGTTCTCACCACCGAGGCTCTCGTCGTATCTCAGCCCGAGCCGGAACCGGCTGCACCCGCAGGCGGTATGGGCGGCGGCATGGGCGGTATGTATTAATCCCGCAGCAGAATACCGATTTGTTCCGAAGGGGCTGTCATGTAAAGTGACAGTCCCTTCGTTTTTTTGCCTTCCCGCGGCTCTTCTCCAAACGCTCCGCATCTGCGCCCGAAGCTCACGGCGCAAGAACTCCCCACCGGCCAAACGACGAACGGAAAATCTCCATATAACCCCCTCCAGCTTGTCCGAAAGAATCTCACCGTAGGTTGATAATCCGGCGAAGCGCAGACAACTTAAAATTGGACAAAAAGCGACCTCTTTGTAAATTAATTTAATTTTCTGTGGCGTTTGTTGACACACTTCATAATTTATGCTACAATTTGGCTGAGGAGTACATGTATACTTCAAAAATTATTGTTGGATATAAATGAAGGGAAGAAGTCTCAAAAGGCATCTTTAAACCGCGCAAGCAGACATATAAATACATAAAATCTCAATGTTTTTTGTCGTATTGAGGAAATTTATTGACTTTCATATATTTATCTGATAAAATTCATTATTCGGATAAAATATTGAAAGGAGTCGCATTTATGAAAAACCCCCTTATCCTTGCCATCAGTGCTGTGGCAGTTGTCACAGTGCTCGCATCGCCTCGGTTAGGTTTTTCGGCAAATTGCACTGCCCCCGTTATATCCCGTCCCCCTAATCAAGCTGCCTCATATGAACCTCAATTCAGGTACAGTCCGGGAGACAATTTAAGGCTTACCGACAATCTCGGGGAGACCTCCTTTCCCGAGCCGGCTGCTCCTGCAGCGGCAGTTCCCGAAGCCCCGAAAAACTTCAGAGCAGTCAGTTATTCCGGAGAGACAACCAATTTGAATTGGGACGCTCCGGAAACCCAACCCGACCGCTGGCTTATCCGATACAGACCGATAGGCGGAAGTTGGATCAACGCAGGAACAACCTCGCTCAACAACTACTATACTGTAACAGGGCTTTCCGCAAGTACATCGTACGATTTCATAGTCTACGCTGAGAACGGAAGCACCGCGTGGAGCGGTACACGATCGGCGGGCAGCAGTATCGCTACAGCCATGACACTGCCCACAACGCCGGCAAATCTCCAAGCACACGACTACACCGGAACGAGTGTCCGCGTCACATGGGAGACCGCCACTCCGCACGGTGCGGACCGCTGGCTGATCAAATGCAGTATAGACGGCAGAAGCTGGTTCAATTTGGGGACTTCAACAGTCAAAGAGTATGTTGCAAACAATCTCGACCCGAATTCAACATACGACTTCCGTGTGTACAGCGAAAGAGGAGCTACCGCGTGGAGCGGTGTAAAATCTCAGGTCAGCAGCAGACTTTCGGTTCCCGAGCGTCCCGCTCAACCTGTAAACATTAAAGTCAACAGCTACACCGACAGCAGTATCTATATCACATGGGAGACCGCCACTCCGCATCTGTCGGATCGCTGGTTAATTCAATGCAGGGTAAACGGCGGTGAGTGGACGAACCGCAACATATCAACTTACAAAGGTTACGTTGCAAGCAGCCTTGACGCAAGCACCAAATATGAGTTCCGCGTATACGGTGAAAGAGGAGCCACCGCGTGGAGCGGCGTCAGATCTCCGGTAAGCAGTACAGTTTCCGCGACCACATTGCCCGCTCAGCCCAAAAATGTTAAGGTCAACAGCTACACCGACAGCGGTGTATATATCACATGGGAGACCGCCACTCCGCACGGTGCGGACCGCTGGCTCATCCAATGCAGAAAAGACGGCGGAGCTTGAACAAACCGCAACATATCAACCTACAAAGGATACGTTGCAAGCAGCCTTGATGCAAGCGCCACATACGAATTCCGTGTATACGGTGAGAGAGGTGCCACGGCATGGAGAGGCGTTCGTTCCGCGGTAAGCAATACGGTTTCCGTAACTCTTCTTCCCGCTCAGCCCAAAAATGTTAAGGTCGAAAGCTTTACCGAAAACTCCGTATACATCACATGGGAGACCGCCGCTCCGCACGGCGCGGACCGCTGGCTCATCCAATGCAGAAAGAACGGCGGGGCTTGGACAAACCGCAACATATCAACCTATAAAGGCTATGTTGCAAGCAGTCTCGATGTGAACACCACATACGAATTTCGCGTATATGCAGAAAGAGGAAGTACCGCATGGAGCGGCGTCAGATCGGCGGTAAGCAATACCGTTTCCGTGACTACATTGCCCGCTCAGCCGACAAATCTGACCGTAACCGACCGCCAACCGTTTTCGATCTCACTGTCGTGGTCCACTCCGATTCCTCACGGTGCAGACCGTTGGCTCATTCAGCGCCGTGCAATAGGAGGGGCTTGGCGCGACTGCGGCACTTCCACTAATACGAGCTTTGTGGTGACCGATCTTTCTCCGAATACAACATATGAAATCCGTGTATACAGCGAAGCGGGACTTGTCGCGTGGTCCGGAACACGTTCACAGGCGAGCAAAAGTGCGATAGAAACAACACTCATCTATTACGGAGCAAAACCGTATGTGCAGGAAAACAGTAAAACCACAAACTGCCAAGGATATGCCTACTTTGTGGGAGGAAGTCCCTCCGATTGGCTGTCTTCGGATGACTTGGTTTATCTTTCCGTTTGTGAAAATAAGACAACGGAGCACTTGTATGAATTTGTGAAAAACCGTCTCGAGCGTGCCGACGGATTTATGGATTCCGAATTTTCCGGCAAATGGACAGCCTCCGATTCCATATTTACGTTGAGTTCTATGAGGAGCAATCAATGGATTGTTTGTATGCGTATCGGAAAGAAACAAGATCTCCATGTTAAAGAAACCTTGCCTCGGTGGATATTTGACTACCACTTCTGGTACAGGACCGATACCGGGAAGTGGGCTCACAAAAACGGCGATAAACCATCAGTCCTTCTTGACGCAAGCGACCGTCCGGCAAACGATTCTTCTCCGGGATGGGCAAGAAGCGGAAAATCCCCGTTTTATGACAGCGATATTCGCTATTACCGCGTATCCCAATAAATGAAGGAGAAAAAACCAATGAAAAATTCAACCATTGCGATCATAATAGTCATCACTCTTATCATTGTTATGCTTGCATCGGGGATCATATACGCCTTCAGCACTTCGGCTCCTCAACGTGCAGAAGAACCCAAAGCCGACGTAACCGACGAAAGCAATACCGAAGCCGAAAGTGTTACCGACACAGTTACAGATTCCGAAAGCACTGATATTCCCGAAACCACCTCTTCTGCATCATTAACAAATCCCGTGATAAAGGTAGATATACAAAACGGCATCTCCGATGAAATTCCCGGAATAACCGAAGAAGATCAGAGATTATACGGACTTATCAAATCCGGTGTTATTTCCGAAATGTCCGAAAAAGTTAAAAACTCCGGCATGAAAGTCGAAGAT
The DNA here is from genome assembly GCA_900550625.1 of uncultured Eubacteriales bacterium. Classification (GTDB taxonomy): domain Bacteria; phylum Bacillota; class Clostridia; order Oscillospirales; family CAG-272; genus UMGS1312. The sequence goes on along the minus strand of URSW01000063.1, from coordinate 4,386 downwards.
ATACAAAATGATTTTTCGGTATTTGATATGCAAAGTATTCTGGGACTGTTCAACTACGGCGAAGAAGTCGGAAGTATTCGCATTTCATCATTGCAGGCCCTTAATTTGATATACCCTGTAGAATTTCTGAAGCTGATTGACGAAGACCACTTATATGTTGTATATAAAACAATCGGCAGAAACAATCAAATATGGTACTCATATCTGTTCTTCGAAAGGATTGCCGAAAGATGCAATGAAACCCATGAAGCATGGTGGCGCAGAGGAAATGTGTTTTATGTGGCAAAGGCTCTTGAATACAGCGATTTTGCGGACATTCACATAGGCTCAACCACAGCCGATGTTCATGCCGTCGATCCTGTTGTCGGTCCGGCAAAGAATCCCGAAGGATTTACAGAGCCGTTCAAATCCTATCATCTTATGAAAGACGGAGTGCTGACGTTAACCTTCTCTTTCGATCCTGAGACGAAATGGCACCGTGTATCCGAAATGAAGTATGACGATTCATTCACGTTTGGAACCGGAGATCGCACAATGAACGTCAGAATCGACCCGAACGATCTCCCCGCCTCCGACGCTGAGATGAAGTAAACAAAAAAGCCGTCAGCACAAAATGAAAGAGAGATAAACCAATGAAAAATTCAACCATTGCGATCATAATAGTCATCACTCTTATCATTGTTATGCTTGCATCGGGGATTATCTACGCTTTCAGCACTTCGGCTCCTCAGGGTGCCGAAGAACCAAAAGCCGACGCAGCTGCCGAAAGTAATACTGAAACCGAAAGTGTTACCGACACTGCCGCGCCCGAAGAGCCTCCGGAAACAGAAAGGAAGATAGAAATAATCAACAACCTTTCCGCAGATATTCCCGGACTTACAGGAAACAGGGAATTATTAGGCGTGGTCAAAGCCGGCGCGGTAGCCGAAATGGTTCAAAGCGTCAAAGCCTCCGGCATGAAAGTTGAAGATATTCAGAATATCTACCAGCGCAATGACACAGATCTTTATTTCGGTGTATACGGATACGGAGAATTGTACGGAAACCTTCGCATTTCATCCCTGTATCGTATAAATGATGTACTTCCCATAGAATTTATGAAGCAGATCGACGAAGACCATCTGTATGTCGTTTATAAAGTCTACGGTCGGGATGACATGATTTTATATACCTATGTCTTCTTCGATAAGGTTCCCGAAGAATGCAATGAAACGTGTGAATCATGGCGGCGCAGAGGAAACATTTTTTACTTGGTGAGACCACTTGAGTACAGCGATTTTGCCGATATTCATATCGGCTCAACCAATGCCGAGGTTCACGCCGTTGACCCTGTAGTCTACCCGGGACTGTACCCCGATGATTATCCGAAGGAACCCTTCAAATCTTACCACCTGATGAAGGACGGAGTACTGACGATAACATACTCTTTCGAGCCCGAGGCAGACCGTCCTCTCGTCTCCGCAATGGATTATGACGATTCATTCACGTTCGCATCCTACAAAAACAGCGACTACAGAATGAACGTCAGAATCGACCCGAACGATCTCCCTGCTCCCTCCTCCTCCGACGTTGAGGTGAAGTAAACGAAATTTGTACGCAGGGTGTAAATCCCGCGCCGGGCTGCAAAAACGATATATTTCCGCTTCGGCAGCTCGCCTTAGCGAAAAGCAGCACGTTTTCGCATCTTTGCATACCGAAATTTCACCGACCTATCCCCCCAAGGCGCATTCCGTGAATTTCCCGGAATGTGCCTTTTCTATATGTTGCACATTCGAAAGCATCAGATGTTGATTTTCATGAAAAGATGTGTTAAATTATGCATAACCACCATTCGGAAAGGCATAAAGACGAATGAAAAAACTTCTCTCCCTCGCGCTGTGGAGCGCGATCCTCTCGGGGGGATAATCCCGGTCGGCTCTCGCGTCGTGCGCGCAGAGCGCGGTGAAGAACTATTCGCCGAAGATCATCGTTTCATCCTCGGAAGCCGAGGAGAGTGCCCGGTATCTCACGAACCGCCCCCAAGCAGACAGTGAAAAAACAAAAACATTTAAGCGAAAAATCCACCCGCTTCGCGGGTGGATTTTTATTCATGCGGCAGGCTTTTTCGACGGCGTATCCGCCGTCACGTCACGGTGCGCCGAACGGATTTATCAAAGCCGCTTCCTCGATAAATCCCGCGGTGTTTTTGTCTGCCGTCACCGTGCCGTCAATCGATTTTGCCACCGTTATCGCGGCACGGCGCACAAGTCCGCCTCGCGTGATCGTAACGTAGGCGGGCTCGCCGTTTTCATATTTTATTTCAAAGCATGCTCCGTCCCTGACAAACGCAAGCGTATCCCCTTTGCGTTTGCCGTTCGCTCGCGCGGCGTTCAGCCAATCACGCCCTCCCGCACACGCGCCGTCGGAAAGCGGGATCGACGTTTCGCCGCAATTTACGCGGTTCTCCGTGCCGCGGAATGTAAAGACAACGCCGCGGAGATTTTCCGGCTCCGTTATTCTCACGGAGCCTTCACCCCTGTCCACGCGGAGCCTGTATCCGTCCTCCGAGGCAAATACCACGATCGCCCCTTCGGGAAACAGAGCCTCGTCCCGAGACGCGCCCTCTCCTTCGTTTGAAGCGCATGACGACGAAAAAAGGAGAAAAAGCGCCGCCGAACAAAATATAAAGAATCTGATTTTACGCATAACAAAATCCCTCCGATATAACAAGTATATCGGAGGGATGTCCCGATTATGACAAGCCTCAGCGGGAAACCTCGGATACCACGGTAGCTTCCTTGTTGCTGTACTTGAAGCGGTCGACCATTTTTGCAACGACTTCAACGATAATTACCGTCTTTGAGCCGTCCTTCTCCGCAAAGCGGAAGAAGTAGCAGTCATTGGTCACATTCGGTGCGCTTCTGAAATCGATGGTGCGCTTTACACCGTCTGTGTACTGGCTCTTGTACTGCTCGGTATAGGGAGCGATGATCTCCGCCTCGCGGATCTCGCGGCGGTAGATCACCTGATCGACGTTTTCCTTCTTCTTGTTTCTCTTGATCTTGTCGAACTCTACCACGGTGTGGGGAACCTCGTTCAGATTTGCAGTGGGGGTGTAGATCTGATACTTGAGATCATATGCGACATGAGTCCATGTAAGAGCGAAAAGTATGTAGATCAGGATCGGGGCAAGTACTCCGCCCGCGATGATGCCGACGATCGGGAAAACGGCGTTGAGTCCCACAATAATACCGATTCCGACTGCGGCATAGAGAACGATGAGAAGTATTCTTACAATAAGATTCGATCCCGACGCCTTTTTGGAAACGACGTAATCGATAGCGTTAACTGAATTGTTCATGACAAAACCGCGCCATGTGCGCGCTCTCCTTTTTGTTTTATAAGAAAAGTATATCACAGCGGAAGAAATATTTCAATATCAAATTAAATGAATTTGCTCATTTTCTATTGAAATCGACGCCGGCATATGATATCATTCATATGTACCATACTTTTGAAAACCGAAAGGAACATACAATGAGCGTAAGCTTTAACGAAGAAAAACGAATATTCAAGCTTGACTCCGCCGAAGCAAGCTACATATTTGAGATCCACGAGGACGGACGTCTCGTGCACCTCTACTTCGGCGCGTCGATCCCCGACGATAACGTAGATTCTCTCCGCCTCAGACAGGTCGCGTGCGACTCCTTCTCGCCCTATCTCGGCGGCGGTCCCTACGACGGCACCCATGCGCCGAATATGTCTCCGTTTGAGTATCCGACGACCGGAATGGGAGATTACCGTCTGACCGCATATTCGACGAAGGCGGCGGAGGGCAACCTCGTTTGCGATCTCGTTTACCGCGATCACCGCATCTATGCCGGAAAGAACGGAATAGAAGGACTTCCCGCAACCTATGTAAACGATGAGAGCGAAGCGGACACGCTTGAGGTCGATCTCACCGATCCCGTGACCGGCGCGCTTGTCACCCTCATCTACACGGCTTTCAATAACAATGCCGCAATTACCCGTTCGGTACGGGTGAAGAACGAAGGCACAAAGCCGTTCGCGCTCGAGAATGTTGCATCCGCCTGCGTAAATCTGCCGCTCGGCGACTATGACATGATCACCACGCACGGACGCCATGCACATGAGTGCACTCTCTCGAGAACGCCTCTCGGACACATGACCCAGTCGATCTCGAGCGTGCGCGGCGCTTCCGGACACAGCCACAACCCCTTTGTCATAATGCCCCGTCACGACACCCGCGAGGAATGCGGCGACTGCTACGGCTTCACCTTCATATACAGCGGAAACTATCTCATAAGCGCCGACAACGACTATTTCGCCTCGACACGCGTGACAGTCGGAATCAATCCCGAGGGCTTTGAGTGGACGCTCGCCCCC
>URSW01000062.1 GCA_900550625.1 uncultured Eubacteriales bacterium | reverse complement strand
GCGGATCCATGAGCAGCACCCGGGTGATGGCCAGCAGCTGCCGCTGTCCCTGGGAAAGCATGTCGCTGTCCGCGCGGATCAGCGATTCATAGCCCTTGTCCAGCCGCCGGATGAATTCATGCGCACCGCTTCGCCGTGCCGCGGCGGGAATCACCTCGCATCTTCCGTATTTTAAGGGTCACGATTTCATTATGAAGGGAACCGGACGCCCCGAGGATTACTTTCTCGGTCAGGCGCTCGTCTATCCCCCGAAGGAAGCGCTTTCCGTGCTCAATCCGAAATACAGGAGCGGACCGTCTCCCTTCGAGCTTGCGGAGCCGATCTACGACCGAGCAAAGGGGCTCAGCGAGCTTGAAAAAAAGCAGTATCTCGATCTCAATATGTGGCTGCCGGGAGATATACTCCTGAAGGCGGACAAGATGAGCATGGCTCACTCGATCGAGCTTCGCGTGCCGTATCTCGACAGGCACGTTATGGAGGAGGCTGCAAAGTTGCCTCCGGAATACAAGATAAACGGAATAAACACAAAATACATTTTCCGCAAGGCGGCGAACCGTTCTCTCCCGAACGAGTGGGCGGACAGAACGAAAAAAGGATTTCCCGTGCCGATACGGAAGTGGCTGCGCGAGGATAAATACTACGGCGACGTGAAGTCTTACCTCACATCGGACACCGCCGCCGAATATTTCGATCGCTCCGCGCTCATGCGGCTTCTCGACGATCACCGCGAGGAGCGCGCGAACAACGGGCGCAAGATATGGACGGCATATACCTTCCTCGTATGGCATAAGCAGTTTTTCGGAGAATAAAAAACAGTAAGGAAGCATATTACAATGAACGGAAAGATATGTCCCGTGCTTCTCGGCGCGGATCTCAATTGCTACAATATTGCGCGTGCGTTCCATATGGAGTACGGGGTAAAATCCTATGCCTTCGGAAGATACGCGGTTTCCGCGACGAAGTATTCGCGGATAGTGAATTTTACGGCTGTCGCCGATATGGACAGCGACGCTACCATGCTGAAGATACTGACCGATTTCGCGCGCGAGCACGAGGGCGAGAGGCTGTATCTGTTCGGCTGCACCGACGATTACGCCGCGATGATCATCAGAAACCGCGATAAGCTCGGCGCTTACACCTGCCCGTATCCACCGCTTTCGCTGTTCGATTCCATATCGAAAAAGGCGGAGTTCTACGAGCAGTGCGACCGCTTCGGCATCCCGTATCCGAAGACCGTCATTTTCACCTCTCCCGCGGAAAAATCGGCGCTTTCTCAGGACGCGCTCGGCTTTCCCTATCCCGTGATAGTAAAGCCGTCGTCGAGCGTCGATTATTGGAAGCATCCGTTTGACGGGATGAAGAAGGTGTACATCGCCGACACTCCCGAGCGCGCGGAAGAGATAATCTCGGAGATATACGCATCCGGATATCCGCAGAAGATGATAGTTCAGGAGTATATCCCCGGCGGCGACGATCACATGAGAGTGCTTACCTCCTTTTCCGGAGCGGACGGACATGTGCGCACGATGTGCCTCGGACACACCATGGTTGAGGAGCATACGCCGAAGGGACTGGGAAATCACGCGGCGATCGTGACGGAGCCCGTCTCCTCTCTCCCCGTTGCGGAGAAGATACGCGCCATGCTTGACGATATCGGATACACGGGATTTGCCAACTTCGACCTCAAGTACACCGGACGCGGCGGCGAATTCGTTGTTTTCGAGGTGAATCTGCGTCAGGGACGAAGCAATATGTACATGACGGCGGCGGGAGTCAACGTGGCAAAGCTTGCCGTCGAAGAGTATGATTCTCCGTTTGTGAAGTTTTTGCCCTGCGAGAACGAGCATTTTTGGCACCATGTCCCGAAATCCGTCGCATATGAGTACACGGAGGATAAGGCACTTGTCGAAAAGGCAAAATCCCTTGCGGCGGCAAAGAAGGAGACCTCGTCTCTCTGGTACGGACCGGATCTTGCAATGAACCCGCTCCGCTTCGTCTGCGTATGTGAGCAGCTTCGCAGACAGAAAAAGAAATTCGCGGTTTATTATCCGAAAAAATCGGAGAAATAAAGATTTATTGCGGCGGCGTGAATGCTTGTCATTTTGCCGCCGTATCAATTCACGGAAAGGGGACCTTCGCCCCGGCGAAGGCTGCGGCAGTAAAATGAACACACCGAAGCTTCTCGGAATCCTCGGAGGACTCGGCCCGATGTCGAGCGCGTATCTCTATGAGTACATAACCGCGCACACAAAGGTTTCGAGCGATCAGGAGCATATAGACATAATACTTTCGAGCCGATCCTCGACCCCGGACAGAACGGCGTTTATCACGGGCGAAAGCGGCGAAAGCCCGCTTCCGGTGATGATCGAGGACGCGCGCCGCCTTGAAAAATACGGCGCGGAAGCGATAATAATCGCGTGCAATACGGCGCATTACTTTATTGACGAGGTAAGAGCGTCGGTCAATGTGCCCGTCCCGTCGATAATACATGAGACCGCCGATCTTGCGCGCGCCCTCGGGCATCGCCGCATCGGCATAATGGCTACGCGCGGCACGGTCGGCGCGCTCTCGTATCAGCGGGAGCTTGAAGAGATGGGCATGAAATGGACACTCCCGTCCGAGCGTTCGCAGAAGATACTCGGCGAACTTATATATGATTCGGTCAAAGCGGGAAAGGACGTTGACACCGACAGATTTTATTCCGTCGTCGGCGAGCTTGAGGGAAACGGCGCAGATGCCATGATCCTCGGATGCACGGAGCTTTCCGTCATAAACCGCTCCCTTGAGCATGATCCGCGTCTTGTGGACTCGACCGAGGCGCTTGCCTATTACGCGATCGGACTTTGCGGGAAAACTCCGACAGGCTTTCCGTCCGAGTTTTCGATTTGGAAGCCCGAATACGAAAAACGCTGCCCGTGATGCGGGCGAACTCCAACGAAAGGAATTTTCAAATGAAGCTGTCCGATATAATAAAAAATGTGCCGCATACGCTCTGCGGCGACGGCGAATGCGAAATATCGGGGATCGAGCTTAACTCATCCATGTGCGGCGACGGTTCTCTGTTCGTCTGCCTCCGCGGCGCACGCACCGACGGTCACAAGTACGCCGCCGATGCATATTCGCGCGGCTGCCGTGCATTTCTCTGTGATCACAGGCTTGACCTCGGCGATGGCGTGTGCGAGGTCGTGTGCGCCGATACGCGCGCCGCGCTTGCGTCGGTTTCGGCGGAGTTTTACGGGAATCCCGCGAAAAAGCTGCGGATAATCGGCATCACCGGAACGAAGGGCAAGACGACCACCTCCCTTATGACGGCGGCGATACTCAACGGCGCGGGAATTCCGTGTGCATATATCGGCTCAAACGGCGTGATGATAAAGGACCGCCATATAGATACGGTGAACACGACGCCGGAGAGCCTCGAGCTTCACCATTATTTTCGCCTCATGGCGGATGCGGGGGTCGATACCGTCGCAATGGAGGTGTCCTCGCAGGCGCTTGCGCACCACAGGGTAGACGGCATCGACTTTGAAGTCACCGCTTTTCTGAATCTGTCCGAGGATCACATCGGAGAGGGTGAGCACCCGGATTTCGAGGATTATAAAAATTCGAAAAAGAGACTGTTTTCCGAGCATAAGACGCACCTTGCGGTTTACAATGCAGACGATCCCTGTTCGGAGGAGATGATCTCGACGTGCAGCGCGCCGAAGATCGCCTTCTCCGTCGGCGGCGATGCTGATCTTTCGGCATCCGATATACGCCCGTTCCGCGACGAGTTCGCTCTCGGAGTGGATTTTACCCTTTCGGCTTGGGGGCGTGCCGAGAGCATCAGACTGAGATCGCCCGGAGAGTTCAGCGTGTCGAACGCGATGGCGGCGATTGCGACAGCTTCGCATTTCGGCGTTTCTGTCGCTTCTGCGGCGGAGACCCTCGCCGTAACATCCGTGCTCGGAAGAGGTGAGATCGTAGAAGGACTGCCCGACAGGACATTTGTTATAGACTATGCACACAACGGCGTAAGTCTGACAAATACCCTCCGCGTACTCCGTGAATACAATCCGTCGAGGCTGATCTGCGTATTCGGATCGGTCGGCGGCAGAACGCAGATACGGCGCGCGGAGCTTGCGCACGCCGCGTCGAATCTCGCCGATCTTTCGGTGATAACGAGCGATAATCCCGATTACGAATCCCCCGACGCGATCATACGCGAGATAATCTCGCATTACGATGGTCCCGCGCCGTATATAGTGATACCGGACCGCGAAGCGGCTGTCCGCGAGGCGGTGCAGCTTTCCGCTCCGGGCGATATCGTGCTGTTTGCGGGAAAAGGTCACGAAACTTATCAGCTTGTCTGCGGCAGGCACATCCCGTTTTCCGAAAGGGAGATCATTGCCGACGAATGCAGCGTCGTGCTTACGGAGGAATTCTCCGTTTGATTACGCGAAACGTACAAAAGGGATGCGTTAAGCTCCATTTATCTGAAAAAGCCGCCCCATCGGGCGGCTTTTTGTATCGGAATCATTGAAAAAACAAAACGGTTTCGGATTTTTGCGCAAGGCTTTCGATCAGCCGACGGCATAAGCGCTTTCCGTCGGATGCCCGATTGCACCGCCGAAACTTCGCGCGGATTTCGAATACCCGCGTAAGCTTTAGAGAGCCGGATCAATGAAGCAGAGGGTCGATGCCGTGCATACGAATACGCGGTCGATCGTTTCGCGCAGGCGGTGAGCCGCCGACTGAGCTGCCGCTTCATCGTCGAAAACTCCGAACACGGCAGGTCCGCTTCCGCTCATAAGCGCTCCGAGCGCGCCGTATTTCAGAAGCATTTCCTTGGCGCGGCGTGCATCGCCGTGCACGGGGAGAATGACGTCTTCGAACACATTGTAGAGAGACGATGATATTTCCGAGAGGCTTTTTCGGTGGAGCGCGCCGGTCAGCGCGGAAACATCGGCAAAGTCACGGTCAAGATCGCATCCGTACCGATCGTCGAGCATACGGTATGCCGTGGGCGTGGAGACCCCGCGTCCGCCGAGCGCGATAACTATATACGCGGCGGGCATCGGATAGCACGGAACCATGACATCGCCGATCTGCTCCGTGTACAGCGTGCCTCCCCTTATGCAGAAGGGAACGTCGGCACCGATCGCCGCGCCGAGAGAGCAGAGCGCGTCAGTGTCGAGCGGATGCCCCGACAGCGCGTTCAGTCCCCTGAGCACCGCTGCGGCATCGGTGCTGCCTCCCGCGAGCCCCGCCGCCATCGGTATGTTCTTCTGAATATCTATTCTGCATGTGAAATCGTAGATGTTACATCCGTTGAAGAACGCGACTGCGGCGCGGTGCGCGAGGTTTCTCGCGTCGCACGGAAGGGCGGCTTCCGAACAGCTTATCTGAATGCTCTGAAGTCCCGGCGTGGGGGTGAGCATTTCAACGGTGATCTCATCGCAGAGATCGACCGTCTGCATCACGCTTTTTATGTTGTGATATCCGTCCGGTCTTTTTCCGAGAACGTCAAGATACAGATTGATTTTCGCCGGGGCGGGCAGTGTGATTTTCATTGTGTTACCGTGCTTTCCGTGTGAAAGCTTCCTTTCTTTGAAACCGTTTCGCCTTATCGGGCAGCGTTTTTTCGGGCAGACGTGCCCGTCAGTCTTTCGCTTCGAGCCAATTTCTGCCCGTGCTGACCTCGGCGCAGAGGCGTACCGCGGTTTCAGCCGCATTTTCCATGGATTCCTTCAGAATGGCGGATGCCCGTTCGGCATCCCGCTCTGCGCATTCGACTATCAGCTCGTCGTGAACCTGAAGGATCAGGCGGGCGTCAAGCCCCGATTCGCGCAGCGCTCGGCTTACGTCTATCATTGCGATTTTGATTATGTCTGCGGCGCTGCCCTGTATCGGGCTGTTTTTCGCCACACGCTCGCCGAAGGCTCGGACATTCTTGTTTCGGCTCGAAAGCTCGGGAATGTATCGCTTTCTCGAAAACATCGTCACGGTAAATCCGTCGCGCTTTGCATTCTCGACGGTGGTTCGGAGATACTCGGCGACTCCCGGATATGTGTTCAGATAGTTTGCGATATATTCGGCAGCCTCATGCCGACTGATGCCGAGATCCTGCGAAAGGGAATATTCCCCGATCCCGTAGACTATTCCGAAATTCACTGCCTTTGCACGCGAACGCAGTTCGTGAGTCACCAGCTCCGGCGGAACGCGGAATACCTCAGCCGCGGTCGAGGTGTGAATGTCGGCACCGCTGTTGAATGCATCGCACATCGCGCGGTCGCCCGAGATCGACGCGAGAAGCCTCAGCTCGATCTGCGAATAGTCCGCATCGATGAGAAGCCTGCCGTCGGGCGCTTTGAAATATCTTCTCAGCTCGCGTCCGAGCTCGCCGCGGACGGGAATGTTCTGCATATTCGGATCGGTCGAGGAGAGCCGCCCCGTGGCGGTTCCGCACTGATTGAATCTCGTGTGGATTCTCGAATTTCCGTCTGCCTGCGCCGCAAGAGCCTCTCCGTAGGTCGAGCGCAGCTTCGATATTTCGCGGTATTCGAGCACGGTGCCGATAACGGGATCGTACGGACGAAGCTTCTCAAGAGTTTCGGCATTTGTAGAATATCCGGTTTTGGTCTTCTTCCCGTGAGGCAGACCGAGATTCTCAAAGAGCACCTCACCGAGCTGCTTCGGAGAGTTGAGGTTGAAGCGGAAGCCGACCCTTTCATATATTGCGTCGGAGAGAGAGGCTTCATGCTCGGCGAGCTGCGCCGCAAAGGTGCGCAGCCCCGCGGTATCGAGCATTATGCCGTCGCGCTCCATTTCGGAGAGCACTGCCGAAAGGGGGATCTCGATCTCATGCAGAAGCTTCGTCATTCCTTCCGCCTCAAGCTTTTCGGCGAGAATCGGGTACAGCTTATATATCAGCCACGCATCGGGCGCGGTGTTCGGCAGTGAAGGGTCAAAATGCGCCGCGATACGCCCGGTCGGATAGCTTCCGTCGCCCGGATTGAGAAGGTACGCGGCAAGCATGACATCAAATTCGACATTTGCGGAAATTCCGAACGGCGCGAGCACGGAGTAAAGCTTTTTCGCATCGTGGCAGATTATCTTCTTTGAAAACAGCGGAGCGAAGTCCGCAGCATCGCCGGATGCGGAATATATCCCGTTTTCGTTTGCCGCGCTTATCTGCATGATTCCGTTTTCGAGGGATACGTCGATGAACGCGGTGTCACCGACGGCGGATATAAGCTCCGCGGGAGTTACGGGCAACGTGTCCGGTACGCTCTGTGTCTCCGGCTCGGTCTCGCGGTCGGAATCCGAAAGGGAGAACGCGGCGCGCATCCCCGTAAATTCAAGCTCGTCGAAGAGTGCGGAAAGCGCCTTTTTGTCGGTGCCTTCGCTGAGCGTAAAGTCAATCGAATCTATCCCGGGCACGCTTCTGCATATCTGCGCAAGAGTGCGCGACAGAAACGCGCTTTCGCGTCCCGCTTCAAGCTTGGCGCATATTCCCGCCGATGCACCGCATGCGGATATGTCGGAATAAAGCGCATCGAGCGAGGAAACGGAGGCGATCAGCTTCAGTGCGGTCTTTTCGCCGATTCCGGCAACCCCGGGGATATTGTCGGAGGAGTCCCCCATCAGCGCCTTAACGTCGACGAACTGCGACGGCGATATCCCGTATTCCTCGTTGAAGCGTTCGGGCGTGTAGAGAATGTCCTCCTTGGTCTTCGTGAGTATCACGGATACGCTGTCCGAGAGAAGCTGCAGCGAATCCCGGTCTCCTGTAAGGATGTAGGCGTGTACGCCTGAGTCCTCCGCTTTTTTGGCGAGAGTGCCGATCACATCGTCCGCCTCATATCCTTCAAGCTCGACTACCGTGAAGCCGAGGGCTTCTGCGAGTCGGTGCGCGTAGGGAAGCTGCAGCGCGAGATCCTCGGGCATACCTTTGCGGTTTGCTTTGTAAGCATCGGAGAGCTTGTGGCGGAAGGTCGGCGCATGAAGGTCGAACGCGCAAGCCGCGTATTCGGGGCGGACGGCATCGAGATGCTTTTTCAGCATACGCGCAAAGCCGTAGAGCGCATTTGTCGGCAGTCCGCTTTTGGTGGAAAGCGGACGTATCCCGTAGAATGCGCGGTTCAGAATGCTGTTTCCGTCGATTATGAGAAGTTTTTTCATTTGTCGGGTCCTTTCGCTGCGTGTCATCGGTGCGTACATGCACGTCTTGATATTTATCCGCGCACGGTGTATAATTGTACCGTAAGCGGATACGGACAGCACTGTCCGAAGATATGCCTTGCCGCGGGCGGGAAGTGAGTCGTTTATGAAAACGTTGGGTGTGCGGATTTTGTTGGCAGCCGTGATAGCTGCGGCTGCGATTTTGGCGTCGTGTTCACCGGAGGTGTATATGCTGGGCGATCTTCTGCCGCCGAGGG
>URSW01000061.1 GCA_900550625.1 uncultured Eubacteriales bacterium | reverse complement strand
TGGCGGGCAGCCAATACTCGGGATTTGCGCACTCCCGGGCGGGATTGTTCCACGGTGCGACGATGCTCCTCTGTCCGAGGGAAAACGAGGACATCGCAAAGGTCGAGAGCGCACGGGACTTTATCCTCTCGCTCGGCTTCGGGAAGGTACACTTCACATCGCCCGAGGAGCACGATCGGATGATCGCGTTCACGTCGCAGCTTGCGCACATTGTATCAAACGCCTACGTCAAAAGTCCGAGCGCGCCGATGTGCCGTCCGTTCGCGGCGGGAAGCTACCGCGATCTTACAAGAGTGGCGCGTCTGAATCCGACGATGTGGACGGAGCTTTTCCTCGAAAACTCCGACAGCCTTTCGGCGGAGCTTGACAAGCTGATCGCATCCCTCACGGAATACAGCGAGGCTCTGAAATCGGGCGACGGCGAAAGGCTGAAATCCCTTCTCGAAGAAGGGGTACGCGCAAAGCTTACATCCGAAAAATAACGGAAACGGAGATATATATAATATGGAAAGGATCAGCGTAAACGCATCGGGAAAATACGACGTCGTTATCGGACGCGGACTGATCGGCGACAGCGCCGGACTGATCTCACCGCTTCTCGGCTCGGGAAGGCTTGCCGTGATAACCGACGACAACGTGAAAAATTTCTGTCTCGGCGCGCTGAAAGCCTCGCTTGAAAGCACGGGAATTCCTTACGAGGTGTTCGTCATTCCGCACGGCGAGAGCTCAAAGAACATGACAACTCTCGGCACTGCGTTTGAATTTCTCGCGTCTCACGCTTTCACAAAAAGCGACATGATCGCCGCGCTCGGCGGCGGGGTCGTCGGCGATCTTTCCGGGCTCTGCGCCGCGATGTATCTGCGCGGTATACGGTATGTGCAAATCCCGACCACGCTGCTCGCCTGTGTCGATTCCTCGGTCGGCGGCAAATGCGCGGTCGATCTCGCGGCGGGAAAAAATCTCGCCGGGGCGTTCTGGCAGCCATCCCTCGTGATCTGCGATCCCTCACTGCTCTCCACCCTTCCCGACGCGGAATTCGCAAACGGAATGGCTGAGGTCATAAAGTACGGCGCCGGCTTTGACCGCAAGCTGTTCGACATGACGCTCGGCAATGTCCGTGAAAATCCCGATCCGATAATCGCGCGGTGCATTAAAATAAAGCGCGACACGGTCGAGAGCGACGAATTTGACCGCGGAGAGCGAAAAAAACTCAACCTCGGACACACTATAGGTCATGCCGTCGAAAAGTGCTCCGGATTTTCTATCCCACACGGCTCGGCTGTGTCAATGGGACTTTATGCAATATACAAGGCATACGCCGCCGAAGAAGCTTCCGTAATCAAGAAAGCTCTCGAGGCAAACGGGCTGCCCGTGCAGATTCCGTACACCGCCGACGAGCTGTGCAGTGCGGCGCTGTCCGACAAAAAGAGAAACGGAGACACGGTATCGCTCGTGCTCCCGGGTCCGATCGGATCATGCCGCATTGAGAATGTTCCGGTCGCGTCGCTCAACGGAATTATCGCGGAGGCTCTGTCATGAAGCTTCTCATCACTCCGTCCCGTCCGAGAAAAAGCATCTGCGCGCCGCCGTCGAAATCCTTCGCGCACCGCGCCCTGATATGCGCGGCGCTGTCGGAGCGCGAATGCACCGTAAAGCTCACGTCGGTCTCGCAGGACATCGAGGCGACGCTGCGCGCGATCTCGGCGATCGGCGCAAAGGTCGAAGCCGCGGACGGCGGAATACAAATCACCCCGATCGCAAACGCACCCGAAAGCACGGTCATCGACTGCGGTGAAAGCGGCTCTACCCTACGCTTCATACTTCCCGTGTGCGCCGCGCTCGGAATCCGTGCGCGCTTCATATGCCGCGGAAGGCTTGCCGTTCGTCCGCTCGGCGATCTCCGACGCGCGCTTGAGGAGCACGGCATAAGCTTCGACGGCGATCACGCGATCGAAGGACAGCTCACGGCGGGGGAGTTTTTCCTCCCCGGAAACGTAAGCTCGCAGCACGTCACCGGACTTATATTCGCGCTGTCCCTGCTTGACGGAGAATCGAAGATCACGCTGACCTCGCCTCTTCTGTCAAAGCCTTATGTTGATATAACACGCGCGGTATGCGCCTCCTTCGGGATCACAGTCTCCGAAGGCGGCGGAGATTTCGGTTCGTTTACGGTAAAGCGCGCGAAAAACTTCGTGCCGCCGTCGGAATACCCCGTCGAAGGCGACTGGTCAAACGCAGCGTTTGCGCTTGCAATGTCATGCCGCGTGTCCGGGCTATCGCCGGATTCTCTTCAGGGAGACCGCGCATTCTGCGATATCCTTGAAAAGCTCGGCGGACGCATAACCTTCGACAATGACACCGTTGCCGCCGACACCTCCGCGCTTCACGCCGCATCGTTCGATGCCGGGGACATTCCCGATATCGTTCCGCCGATCGCCGTACTTTGTGCGGTCGCCGACGGCGAAAGCCGCATAAGCGGAATATCCCGTCTGAGGATAAAGGAAAGCGACCGTGTGAAATCGGTATGCGATCTGATAAACTCGCTCGGCGGAAACTGCACGGACTGCGGAGAGGAGCTCGTCATACGCGGCGTCGGATCGCTCGTGGGCGGCGAATGCTCGTCGCACGGCGATCACCGCATCGCAATGTCCGCCGCGCTCGCGTCGTGCTTCTGCCGAAATGACGTGATCCTATGCGGCGCGGAAGCCGTCAGCAAATCATACCCGGAATTTTGGGAAGACTTTCGCCGTCTCGGCGGAAGCTTCCGCGAAATTTCGTGAAAAGGAGTTAAAAATGTCTTCTGTATTCGGAAACAGGATAAAAGTATCGGTGTTCGGTCAGTCCCACTCCGAGGCGATCGGCGTCGTAATAGATTCCCTGCCCGCGGGATTCGAGCCCGACATGGAAAAGCTCCGACGGTTTACGATGAGACGCACCGCAATCGGTAAAGAAGGCGTTACCGCACGCAAGGAGCCGGACGAGGCGGAAATTCTCTCCGGACTTGTCAACGGAAAGACCTGCGGCGCGCCGCTCTGCGCGATCATACGGAACACCGATGTGCGTTCCTCCGACTATGATTCGCTGAAAAACAAGCCGCGCCCCTCACATGCCGATTACACCGCCTTTATGAAATACGGAGAGAGTGCGGATTTTCACGGCGGCGGACATTTTTCCGGCAGGCTCACCGCTCCGCTCGTGTTCGCCGGAGGGCTTATAATACAGCTCCTCGCGCAGCGCGGAATACGGATCGGCGCGCGTGTGAAGTCGATCGGCAACGCATACGACAAATACATCGACCACGCCGAGGTAAGCGAAGAAATCCTCGACGAAATCGCAGCCTCGGATTTCCCGTCTTACGGTGATCCGCGCGCCATGCAGAAGGAGATCTCGGACGCACAGACCGCGCTCGATTCCGTCGGCGGGCAGGTCGAATGCTTTATACTCGGGCTCGGCGCCGGAATCGGAGAGCCGATGTTCGACGGGCTTGAAAGCCGCATATCCTCGGCGGTGTTTGCGATCCCCGCTGTCAAGGGAATCGAATTCGGAGAAGGCTTTGCCCTCACCGGGATCCGCGCAAGCGAGGCAAACGACGAATTTTACATTGCGGACGACGGCACGGTAAAGACCCGCACAAATTCAAACGGCGGAATCCTCGGCGGAATCTCGACGGGGATGCCGATCGTGTTCAGCACGGCGTTCAAGCCCACGCCGTCGATCGCACTCAAGCAGCGTACCGTCGATCTCGAAACGATGACCGACACGGATATAGAAATTCGCGGAAGGCACGATCCGTGCATCGCGGTAAGAGCAGCAGTGTGCGTGGAAAGCGCCGCCGCGATCGCTCTCGCAGATCTTATACTTTAACAGATAAAACGGAAGGAAGTACGCAAAAATGGACATGGAAAAACTCAGAAACGAAATCGATGAAATCGACGATTCGCTCGTCAAGCTTTTCGAAAAAAGAATGCAGAGCACGGCTCGGCTCGCGAAGCACAAGAAGGAGCACTCCGTTCCCGTATCCGACCGCACAAGAGAACGTGAGATAATCTACCGCATGAGCGGCAAGGTCGCCCCCGAGCTTGCCGGATATACGAAATCCCTTTACAACACGCTCTTCGATCTCTCGAAATCATACCAGAATTCCCTGATCTCCCCCGAGTCAAAGCTCGCCTCCGAAATAAAGAAGAGCCTTGAGGGCTCGGAAAAGCTCTTCCCCGAGCGCGCGGTCGTCGCGTGCCAGGGAACCGAGGGCGCGTACTCCCAATTCGCCTGCGACCGTATGTTCAAGTATCCCGAGATCATGTATGTAAACAGCTTCGACAGCGTATTCGAGGCTGTCGGACGCGGACTCTGCCGCTACGGAATCCTTCCGCTCGAGAACAGCACGGCAGGCTCCGTTACCGCGGTATATGAGCTCATGCAGAAGCACAAATTCTACATCGTCGGAAGCATCAAGCTCTGCATCAGCCACTCGCTGCTTGCCGCGCCCGGCGTCCATCTCGACGGAGTAAAGGAGATCTTCTCCCATGAGCAGGCGCTCAACCAGTGCTCGAAATTCCTCTCCGAGCTCAAGGATGTGAAGGTCACCGTTTGCGCAAACACCGCCGAGGCTGCAAAGTCCGTCGCCGATTCCGGACGCAGCGACTGCGCCGCGATCTGCTCCGGCGACTGCGCTGAGCTTTACGGTCTCAGCGAGATCGCCTCAGGAATAAGCAACACGGAAAACAACTACACCCGCTTCATCTGCATATCAAAGGAGCTTGAGATCTACCCCGGCGCAAGCTGCACGAGCCTTATGGTCCGCCTGCCTCACAAGCCCGGCTCGCTCTACAGCGTGATCTCACGCTTCGCGGCGCTCGGCGTGAACCTCACCAAGCTTGAAAGCCGTCCGGTTCCCGGCTCCGATTTCGAATTCATGTTCTATTTCGACGTTGACGCCTCCGTCTATTCGCCCGAGCTTGCCGAGCTTATTACTCAGCTTGAGAACGAGCTTCCCGGACTTGTCTATCTCGGAAGCTACAACGAGTTCTGATATGAGAACGGGACTTCTCGGAAAAACGCTGGCGCACAGCATCTCTCCCCTGCTGCACGGTCTTCTCGGCGACGAAAACTACCGGCTTTTCGAAATTCCCGAGGAGGATGTCGGCGCATTCATGACGGGCGGCGCCTGGGATGCGATAAACGTGACCATCCCCTACAAGAAAACCGTCATTCCGTACTGCTCTTCCCTTTCCGACCGCGCGGCGGCAATCGGCTCGGTAAACACCGTGGTCCGCCGTCCGAACGGCACGCTCTACGGCGACAACACCGATTTCGCGGGCTTTTCCGACATGGCGCGCGACGTCGATTTCAAGGGCAGAAAAACGGTTATCCTCGGTTCCGGCGGAGCAAGTCTTACCGTGCAGGCAGCCGTCAAACATCTCGGTGCGTCGAGCGTCACCGTGATCTCGCGCAGCGGCGATGACAACTACTCGAATCTGTCGCGCCACGCGGACGCGGATATAATCGTAAACACTACGCCTGTCGGGATGTATCCCCATGAAGCCGAATCGCCGATTTCGCTTGACACCTTCACGTCTCCGTCGGCACTCCTCGATCTGATCTACAATCCGCTGCGCACCCGCCTTGTCCTCGAGGCTGCCGACCGCGGGATATACTCCCGCGGCGGGCTTCGCATGCTCTGTACGCAGGCATACGAAGCGCGGCGGGTATTCGGATGCGAAAACATGATCGGCACGGATACGCTTTACAAAACGGTGCTCGGCGAGCGGGAAAACATCGTCATCATCGGGATGCCCGGATGCGGCAAGACCGTATTCGGGCGAAAGCTGTCCCGAAAGACGGGCAAGAAATTCTTCGACACCGACATACTGATATACGAGCGCTGCGGAATACGCGCCGGAGAGATCATCGAAAAATACGGCGAGGCGCGCTTTCGTGAGATCGAATCGGATGTGCTGCGCGAGCTCTGCCGAAAAAGCGGCGTGATAATCGCAACCGGCGGCGGAGCGGTGCTCCGCGAAGAAAACCGCATCGCCATGCGTTCCTACGGCAGGGTGCTCTTCATCGACCGACCGCCGGAAAAGCTCACCACGGACGGGCGTCCGCTTTCATCGACTCCGGAGAAGCTTGCCGCGCTCTATGAGAAACGGCTTCCGATCTACCGCGCGACCGCAGATATCACGGTCAAGGTACCCCTTTGGACACGCGAAGCCGAAGAAAATCTGTTTGCATCATGTACCCGACCGCTTACTTAAGCATACACGAAATTTTCAGAAAAGGAAAGCTCCCCTTGCGGGAGCGCCCACCGAAATGAAAAAAATCTTGGTCATAAACGGTCCGAATCTCAATATGCTCGGCATACGCGAGCCGGAAATATACGGACACCGCACATATGACGACCTCGTTGACTATATCACGGAGAGCGTCCGTGCGCTCGGCGCCGAGGCGACCGTCGTACAGTCGAATTACGAAGGCGAGATCGTCACCGCGATACAGTCGGCATACGGAAAATACGACGGGATCATCATAAATCCCGCGGCGTACACGCATACAAGCATCGCAATACTCGATGCGGTAAAGGCAGTGGGACTGCCGACCGTGGAGGTGCATCTGTCCGATGTGAATTCACGCGAGGAGTTCCGCCGCGTAAGCTATGTCAGAGAGGCATGCGTAAAAACGGTATCCGGTCTCGGATTCGACGGATACGCCGAGGCGGCGCGTTTTCTCACGGAAAATTACTGATACGGCAAATAAGGGAAAGAGGCATCAACCGATACTGTTGATGCCTCTTTCCTCAGGCTGCCCGTCGTTCTCTTGAAGTCCCGGCGAACACCGAACGCAGTACCGACCGCTTATCCGCTGTCAGCCGCTGCGGTATTTCCGCTTTCACAAAAATAATGCCGCAGGCGGAGGGATCGCCTGCGGCATTTTGCGTTCCGGCTGAAAATCAGCCGGTTTTATTTTACTGCCAGTTCCACCATTCCTTTTCACGCATGGGACTGTCTCCGAGGCGATCGACCAAAGCGCCTATGTTCTCGTTTATGTCGAAATCGGAGAGCTGCGCACTTTTTCCTCCCGCAAAGATATACGATGAATTGACGGCGAGATCGCGGAAGTATTCCCAAAGCTCGGTGTATCGCGCCTTCTGTGCGTCGTTTCCGTTCTCATACCAATCGTGATAAACCGAGATCAGCCCGCGAACGTACATCGAGCGGCTCGCAAGACGCACTCCGTATTCCGCCTTCGCGCTCGGTGCATATTTTACCGCATCGTCGAACATCGAGAGGCAAAGCTCAAATTCATCATGCACCTTTGAAAAGTCAATGCGCTTGCGCGGGTCGCCGAATCCGAGCATGAACGGCCAGCAGCCGATCATGTCTGTCGTCTCAAGCCACTTATAGTAATCCCCGACAAACTTTCCGCCCTCGCCGTAGAGGACATAGAGGTAATCGTCGATCACCGCCTGAAATTCCTCTTCGGTCATTTCCGCATTCCAGAGAAGCCGCTGGAACAGGTACAGTCCGAGGATATCGATACTTTCTCTTACTCCCTCGGAAGGGGGATTCGCACAGCATATCCATATACCGTGCACCCCGTTGTCGCTGAAGAAGCGCATATCCTCACGCATCGTCTTGATCGTCGAATTCGTGATGGAATCAAGAAGCCAGTTGCCCGGATAATACCAAACCGTAACGCGCTTGGAAATTCTGCACCACTCCTTGAATTCCTCGGCATAGGTGTGATTCGACGTGCCATAGCCATCTGCCGCATGTTCGGTACATTTTTCTCCGGAAAGCGGGTGATTTCCGCAGGTAAGCTTTCCGATATCGTTGTAGAAGCAGTACGATATGTTGACATTGTCTCTCGGCACTGTCTTTTTGCACGGTTTGGAGGTTCCAAAATATGCGAGCATCGAGACCCACAGTCCGGGATACTCTTCGCCGATAGCATCTGCCATTATGTTCGTAAAATAGAGTACGGGCGCCGCATCGGAACGTTCCGTTGCTATCGCGTTCATGCAATTTTTGCATTTGCAGAAGTCGCCGCTGTCGATCTGCGCAACGTCAATTGCGGTAAACTGCTTGCCGATCTCGTATCCCGATGCGAGAAGCCGTTCTATATCGTTCAGATAATATGTTTTCGCCTCTTCGATAAATGTCTCATCGGTAAAGCACGGCTGCGGTGCCCCGAAAACTGAATACATATCGGGATCATAGTTCGAGAAAGCCCCCGCCTGAATCGGGAACTGCAGTCCGTGGCACGCACCTCTGCAGGTAGCCTGACCGTATCCGTTGTATTTCGCAATGTTATTCACCGAAGAGCTTTCTTTGAGCTTTACAAAGTGATTATAAGCAGTCTGTACATGACGTCCCGTACGGTATGTAAATGAAGGAACCTGTGTATCGCCGAGACCTGCGGGAATGTCAACATGGTCGGAGTCGT
>URSW01000060.1 GCA_900550625.1 uncultured Eubacteriales bacterium | reverse complement strand
TTCTGCCTTGATAATTTTACCGTTTTCCAGATGTCCCCAAACCTTCAGCGGCTCCTGCTCACTTTTTTCCTCTTCCCCGCCGATGTATGGAATGCAGTTGTCAACCATTTCGGGCCACTCGGCGAAATTCTTCCCTGCTCCGGAGATTGCCTGATAGGTAGTTGCGACGACTTCGCGGATACCGTATTTGAGCAGTGGAGTCAGCATCGGCACATAGCTCTGGATCGAGCAGTTGGGCTTTACGGCAATGAATCCGCGGCGCGTGCCGAGACGGCGGCGCTGTCCCTCGATAACGGAGAGGTGCGCGTCGTTGATCTCCGGGATCACCATGGGAACATCGCTCGTCCAGCGGTTTGCCGAATTGTTTGATATTACGGGGAGCTCTGCTTTCGCGTACGCTTCCTCAAGCGCGACGATCTCCTCGCGGTTCATATTCACCGCGCAGAAAACGAAATCGCACTTCTCAGCCATAGAATCAATATCGGCGGCATCGGTGATAACCGTGTCGGCGATATGTGCGGGAATCGGCGAGGACATTTTCCAACGGTCCCCGACCGCCTCGGAGTATTTTTTTCCGGCGCTGCGCGAGGACGCTGCAAGAGCGCTTACGGTAAAATACGGATGGTTTTCAAGAAGAGTTATGAAGCGCTGTCCGACCATTCCCGTTGCGCCGATTATCCCGGCTTTTAATTTTTCTTTCATTTCTGAGGCTTTCCTTTTCGATTTTTATACAGATTATCTTACATTCTATCATATCCGGACTGAAAAGTCAATCTTGCCCGATACGAAGTTTGAAATAATTCTTTATCCGGCAAAATAAAAATATATATGATGTTTTTGGGCGGATTTTTACAAAAATGTTGCATTGGCGCGCAAATTGGTGTATAATTTATTATGAGTTTGTGTGTCTGCCGCACAAATGAGGCAGGTGAATGATTTTTACGGAGGCGAGATGAGCAAGGACATAGGAATCGACCTCGGAACAGCGTCGGTGCTTGTTTATGTGAAAGGCAAAGGCATCGTTTTGCGGGAGCCGTCCGTGGTTGCAATAGATAAAAACACTGACAGGATACTGAAGGTCGGAAGGGAAGCACAGCAGATGCTCGGACGGACTCCGAGCAATATAATCGCTGTAAGACCTCTCCGGGACGGTGTTATAAGCCAGTATCAGGTCACTCTCAGAATGATACAGTATTTCATAAGGCGCGCGTGCGGAACCGTGCTTTTCAAGCCGCGCGTTATTATCTGTGTACCTTCGGGGATAACGGAGGTCGAGGAGCGCGCCGTTGTCGATGCCGCGACGCAGGCGGGCGCGAAAAAGACGTACCTCATCGAAGAGCCTGTTGCGGCGGCGATCGGTGCGGGCATAGATGTTTCGATGCCGAACGGTCATATGATCGTCGATATCGGAGGAGGCACCACGGATATCGCGGTTATATCGCTGAACGGAGTCGTTGTGTCGGAATCGATAAAGGTTGCCGGGGATAAATTCGACGAGGCAATAATAAGATATGTCAGAAAGCATCATAACGTCCATATTGGAGAGCGCACTGCCGAGGCGATAAAGATAAAGGTCGGTTCGGTATGGGAGCGTGAAGAACCGTGCTGGGTTGAGGTGAAGGGAAGATGCGCTATACAGGGACTTCCGCGCCTTGTGCGTGTAAGCTCGCTTGAGATGCCCGAGGCTCTTGAGGAGCCGATCACGCAGATAGTAGAGGCGATTTGCTCAGTTATCGAGAGAACACCGCCGGAGCTTATCGGAGACATACTTGAGAACGGCATAGTCATGACGGGCGGCGGAAGCCTTCTCTACGGACTTAACCATCTTATTGCAAATGTGACCGGCGTAAAGACGCGTGTCGCGGATAAAGCGGTGTCATGTGTTGCGATTGGAACGGGACGCAGTCTCGAAGTAATGCCGGATATCCCGGAAGGTGCGATAAATATATCACGTCAGCGTTCTCAGCAGAGAGTGATCTACTGATGCCGTTCGGAGCCTCACACTGACCGTATCGCGTTCGGCGCGGGTCGGTATTTACGATTTTCGTAAAACGGTGTCGGCTCTGCCGACAGAAGAACAAAATATCGGGGCAAGCGGCGCTAATGCGCATGCTTGCCTTTGAAAAACCGATTACAGATATACCGCCTTGTGCGGTACGGAGAAATCATATGGGACTTTCCGAACTCTTTCTTATTGCCGTCGGACTTTCGATGGACGCTTTTGCGGTGTCTGTCTGTAAAGGGCTTTCGGTAAGCCGTGTCAAATGGCAGCACGCTCTTTGCGTGGGACTTTACTTCGGCGTTTTTCAGGCGATTATGCCGCTTATCGGCTATTTTCTCGGAAGCCGTTTCCAGCACCTCATAACGAATTTCGACCATTGGATAGCCTTCGGACTTCTCCTTATCATAGGCATAAATATGCTTCGTGAGGCGTTCGGCAAGGAGGAAAAGGAAAGCTCGTCGTTCGATTTCAAGACGATGATAACGCTTGCTGTCGCAACGAGCATCGACGCGCTTGCCGTCGGAGTTACGTTTGCCTTCCTCGATGTTTCGATCCTTCCCGCAGTCGGATTTATCGGAACGATAACCTTCGCGCTTTCCTGCGTAGGGCTTTTTGTCGGCAACATATTCGGCTCGAGGTATAAAAAAGGTGCCGAGATCTCCGGCGGTGTGATCCTCATCCTTATGGGGATAAAGATACTTCTCGAGCATCTCGGCGTGATTTCGTTTTAACGGATAAGACACTTTCGCGGGGAGGTAAATATGCCTAACGATTTTTACGGTGTTGCATGGATATTCATAATGTATGCGTTTGTCGGATGGTGCTGCGAGGTGATTTTTGCCGCACTGTGCGACGGCAAATTCGTGAATCGCGGGTTCCTTGCAGGTCCGGTCTGCCCGATATACGGGTTCGGCGTGCTTATCGTGGTGTGTGTTCTGAATCCGATTAAGGACAACATTTTCGTACTTTTCATCGGATCGGTGCTGCTCACATCGGCGCTTGAATTCGCGGCGGGCTGGGCGCTCGAACGCTTCCTTCATCAAAAGTGGTGGGATTATACGGACATACCGTTCAACATCAAGGGATATGTCTGTCTGAAGTTTTCTCTCCTCTGGGGACTTGCCTGCGTATTTGTCGTAAAGCTCGTTCATCCGACGCTTTTCGCACTTGTGATGAAGATACCGAGAATTGTCGGCATAGTCCTTCTTTCCGTATTCTTTGCCGCTCTTGTCTCCGACCTTACGATAACATTGTTCGCACTGCTCAGACTTCCCGGAAAGCTTCGTGCAATGGAGGAGATCGAGGAGGCTCTGCGCCGAGTCTCGGATACAATAGGATCGGGACTTTCCGACACGACGCTTCGTGCCGCTCAGAAGAATTCCGATATAAAGGAACGCGCTGAGGCTCAGATAAACGAAAAACGCGCGGAGCTTGAAAAGCTGCGCGAGAAATACAAAAAGACCATCGTCAGAAGCAATGCGTCTCAAAGACGTATTCTGAAAGCTTTCCCGAATCTCTCGAACGGTAAGTACAAGATCACCGCGGAGAAGCTGAAGAAGCACTACGAGGATGCGAAAAAATTCATAACAAAAAAGTAAAACGGAGATACCGATGAAAAAAGTAATGCTTGTTTTCGGAACCCGTCCGGAAGCGATAAAAATGTGTCCGCTCGTGAACGAGCTTAAAACAAGAAAAAACATAAACACGGTGGTGTGCGTGACGGGACAGCACAGGGAAATGCTCGATGCGGTGCTTCGCGCGTTCTCCGTAACGCCGGATCACGATCTTTCGATCATGAAGAGCGGACAGACGCTTTTCGATATCACCACCGGAATACTCGAGAAGATTAAGGCGGTGCTTGAAAGCGAAAATCCGGATGTCGTGCTTGTTCACGGTGATACCTCGACGACATTTGTGACGGCACTTGCATGCTTCTATCTGCAGATTCCCGTCGGTCATGTCGAAGCCGGGCTCCGCACATACAATATATACTCCCCGTATCCCGAGGAATTCAACAGACAGGCGGTCGGCATAATCGCCAAATACAATTTTGCGCCCACGGAGCTTTCACGGGACAACCTTCTCCGCGAGGGAAAGGACAGCGCTTCGGTCTACGTCACGGGAAATACAGCGATCGACGCACTGAAAACCACGGTGCGCGACGATTACACACATCCGGAGCTTGAATGGGCAAATGGCAGCCGCCTCATCATGATAACCGCGCACAGACGCGAAAACCTCGGAGAGCCGATGGTGCATATGTTCCGAGCCATACGCCGCATAATAGACGAGCATCCCGACGTGAAGGCTATCTATCCGATACATATGAATCCCGCGGTGCGTAAGGTCGCCGAGAGCGAGCTCGGCGGAGACGAGCGCATCCGCATAATCGAGCCGCTCGACGTGCTTGATTTCCACAACTTCCTTGCGAGAAGCTATATGATCCTCACGGATTCCGGAGGAATACAGGAGGAAGCTCCTTCGCTCGGAAAGCCCGTGCTCGTTATGCGCGATACGACGGAGCGCCCCGAGGGAATCGCCGCGGGCACTCTCAAGCTTGTCGGCACCGACGAGGACGTGATCTACGAAAACTTTAAACTTCTTCTTGAGGATAAGAGCGCATACGATAAAATGGCTCATGCATCAAATCCCTACGGTGACGGCTTTGCCTGCCGCCGCATAGCGGATATCCTCGAGGGATAAATCCTCGCGCGAAAAATAAGCCCTTTGCATACCGTACCTGCCGAAATCGGAATTGGCACGGCGTCAAAGGGCTTTTTCTCTCCGCGAATATATCACGGCAAAATTCAGAAAACTACTCCCACGGATACTGCCCGAATTTCGGAAATTCCGGACATCGCCGGGGGAGATTTCTTTATTTTTCGATATCGTTTTTCTTCTTAAGCTTGCAGGCGGAGACGACGAGCTTTGAAAGCACGACGAGCGCGAGCACGTTGGGGATTACCATGAGGTTGTTGAACATGTCGGTCAGCTCCCATACGAGGTCGTTTGAGAGGACAGAGCCGAGGAAGATGAACACGATCGCAATGATCGAGTAAACGAGGTTCGACTTCTTACCGAAAAGGTAATTTACGTTGATCCTTCCGAACAGATTCCATCCGAGAATTGTGGAAAACGCGAAGAAGAAAAGGCAGATTGCTACGAAGATGTTTCCGAATGACGAGTTTCCGAATGCGGAGCCGAAAGCAAGCTGCGCGGCGTTCGTCTTTGAAACTCCGAGAGACGTGAGATTCTCGGCGCTGAGCACCTGACCGTGAAGTATTCCGCCTTCGGTGAAAAGCGTCGATATAACGACAAGCGCCGTCATCGTGAGCACGATAAAGGTGTCGATGAATACACCCGCCATTGCGACTACACCCTGATCGTGGGGATCCTTGACGTTTGCGAGAGCGTGCGCATGAGGCGTTGAGCCCATTCCCGCTTCGTTTGAGAAAAGTCCGCGTTTTACACCCTGACTGATTGCGGTTTTAAGCGCATATCCGAGGCTGCCGCCGACGATCGCGGTCGAGTTGAACGCATACTTTAAGATGAGACCGAACGTCTCGGGGATGTACTTTGCGCGGATGCAGAGAACTGCAATGCCGCCGATGATGTAGAGCACTGCCATGAAGGGAACGATCTTTTCGGTGACGGAGCCTATGCGCTGTATTCCGCCTATAAAGATGAAGAACGCGACGGTGCAGAGAACGATGCCGATCGCCCATCCGGGGATGCCGAATGCGGTGTTGCAGACTTCGCTGATCGAGTTCGACTGCACCATCGTACCCATGAAGCCGAGTGCAAGCGTGATCGCCACGGCGAAGAACACCGCAAGGAATTTTCCGAATTTGCCCTTGAACGCTGTGTGTATGTAATAAACGGGACCGCCGGAGATCGAGCCGTCCTCATGAACGATCCTTGTTTTCTGAGCAAGTACCGCCTCGGCGTAGATCGTCGCCATGCCGAAGAATGCGATGATCCACATCCAGAATATCGCACCGGGGCCGCCGATGAGGATCGCGCCGCAGGCACCGACGATATTTCCCGTACCTACCTGAGCGGCGATCGCCGTTGTGAGAGCCTGAAATGACGAAAGGCCGCTCTTCTGCTTTCCGCCGTTAAGACTTATGTTGCCGAATGTTTTTTTCATGCTTTCGCCGAAGCAGCGTACCTGAACGAAGCGCGTGCGGACGGAGAAAAAGATTCCCGTGCCTATGAGGAGGATTATGAGAATATAATCCGAAAGATAGGCATTGACTGTTTGCACTATGGGCAGGAGTGCGTCTTGAATTGTCTGCATTTTATGATTCCTCCGAAAAAATAACTGCCCGACGCTTGTCGGACAGTGAGGAAAAAACAAAACACAGACACAATCGGTATAAAATCGATCTGCTCTGTCTGTTTGCCTGAGAGATTCGGCTTGCGCCTTGCACCTTCGGCATTCAACTGAATGAATTCTCCAGAGTGTCCTCCGCCACCGGTTATCCCGATGGTTTCAACGAACGTCAGATGTGCAAAAACGTTTGTTTTTGCAATATATTTATATCCTAATGCATTTTTATTCGTTTGTCAATAGGCATAACGCATATTTTTCGAAAAAATACGATATTTTTGACGCGGACTTTAATTTTGCCGCTTTTCTGCCGCCTCCACGGAAATTTTCGCCCGTGACTGCGGGATTTTTCCGTAACTGTATACCGCCTGCCGTGCGAATATCCGCCGTAAAAAATTTTTGGAAATTTCCGTTTTCCTATTGACAAAAACATATGAACAGTGTATCATATGAATACAAACTCATATGAAGGAGTGCTCACATGAACAAGAAACACGATCATACCGCGCTGCTCGGTGAAGTGAAGAGCGAAATGCCGAAGGATGAACTGCTCTCCGATCTTGCGGATCTTTTCAAGATATTCGGCGATACCACGCGGATTAAGATACTTTACGCTCTGTTCGAGTCCGAAATGTGCGTTTGTGCGATCGCCGAACTTCTTAATATGACGCAGTCGGCGATCTCCCATCAGCTCAGCGTGCTGAAGAAAAACTCTCTCGTGTCATCGCGCAGGGAGGGGAAAACCGTGATATACGCTTTGGCGGACGATCACGTCCGTTCGATAATCGATCAGGGCTACGAGCACATCACGGAGGACGACTGATTTGCACCGGCGCTCCGCCGCGCTTTCCCTGAAAAGCGCGCCTAACCACGTCAAATTTTTTCACATAAAGAAAGGGCAAAACAATGAAGAAAACCTATATGCTTGAGGATCTCGACTGCGCAAACTGCGCCGCAAAGATGGAAGAAGCCGTAAAGAAGATCGACGGCGTAAAATTCGCATCGGTAAATTTTCTTGCACAGAAAATGACTCTCGAGGCTGACGACGAAGTATTCGACGAAATTCTCAAAAAAGCGATAAAGACCATAAAGCGCGTCGAGCCCGACTGCCGCGTTATAGTAGACTGACGGGACGGCGTCGGAATAAAGTTTTGATTTTCGGACCGCCGGCGGCGGGGAGGAATTAAGCCATGACAGGAAAACAGAAGAAAACGCTTGTACGCATAATCATATCGGCGGTGCTTCTCGGCGCCGCATGGATCACCGAGGCAAATACGGATTTTGCATGGTATGTGAATCTTCTCATCTTTGCGGTGCCGTATGCGGTGATAGGATACGACGTCGTATGGTCGGCGATCCGCAATATCGCGCACGGTCAGGCATTTGACGAGAGCTTTCTGATGGCGGTCGCCACGGTCGGAGCGTTCGGAGTTGCCGAATATCCGGAAGCGGTGGCGGTAATGCTGTTCTATCAGATCGGAGAACTGTTCCAGAGCATCGCCGTCGGCAAAAGCCGCCGCTCTATCGCGTCCCTTATGGATATACGTCCCGATTCGGCATGCGTTCTAAGAAACGGTGAGGAAATCACCGTTTCTCCCGAGGAGGTCGCGGTCGGAGAGATCATCGTCTGCCGTCCCGGAGACAGGATCCCTCTTGACGGAGAGGTCGTCGAAGGCGAAAGCGCGGTGAACAGCGCCGCACTCACAGGAGAATCGCTCCCGCAGGATAAGCGCGCCGGGGATCAGGTCGTGAGCGGCTCGATCAATATGAGCGGAGTTATAAAGATCCGCGTGAGCAGCGTGTATTCCGAAAGCACCGTCGCACGGATTCTCGAGCTTGTCGAAAATTCGTCCGAGAAGAAGGCAAAGGCGGAGAATTTCATAACGAAATTCGCGCGCTGGTATACTCCGGTGGTTGTCAGTGCCGCGCTGTGCCTTGCATTTATTCCGCCGATATTCACCGAGGGTCACAACTTCTCCGAGTGGATCGGACGCGCGCTTTCGTTTCTCGTAGTTTCGTGCCCGTGCGCACTTGTCGTATCCGTGCCGCTTTCATTCTTCGCGGCGATCGGAGGCGCGTCGCGAAAGGGAATCCTTGTGAAGGGCGCGGGATATCTCGAAGCGCTTGCCTCCGCCGATACCGTCGTATTCGATAAGACGGGAACTCTCACCAAGGGTAACTTCACCGTTTCCGCGGTACATCCGGAGCGCCTCTCCGAGGACGAGCTTCTCGATATCGCGGCGGCTGCC
>URSW01000059.1 GCA_900550625.1 uncultured Eubacteriales bacterium | reverse complement strand
TGAACAGCGTTCCTTCGTAGATCGATGCCGTGGTCGAAATAAGTCCGCCGATTCCCGACGATATCGAGGACAGCGCGCCCGTGTAGAGCGAATAGTCGCCGACCTTGAGCACTCCTTCGTATACCTTGCGCGCGATAAACAGGAACAGCCCGCAGTTTATCGCCGACGATACCGCGGAAACTCCGGTGTTCCATGCGCCCTCCGTGATTATCAGCCTTTTCATACCGCTGAAATAACGGTTGAAGGTTTGGCGGAAGCATTCTATGAAGGTGTCGGAGAGGTTGAATATGCGTATCTCTTTTGCGAGATCCTTGTTGACGAGAACATCGTTGTAGTAGTTCATCTCGCGTCTGTCGCGGCTGCGCCTGCGCATATACAGGAAATTCTTCTTTCGGTATATGTAGCTGATAACGGCAGACGGAACGGCAAGCAGTATCATTATAAGCGGTGCAAAAGGACTTATGGCGACGAGGATCGCAATAAAGCTTACCACCGATATGACGGAGCTGATTATCGAGAACAGCGCGGAGATCGTGGCTACCGGACGCATACCCGCTTCGCGGTTGGCATTTTCCATCTTCTCATAGAAATCCGGCATGTCGAAGCTTTTCAGATCGATCTCCTTTGCCTTTGATATGATTTTTACCTTGATCTCGTTCGTCACAAGCTGATTTGCGATCCGCATCAGCATTGAATACAGGGTATCTATAAGCGATGTGGCAAACAGGTACGCAAACTGCGCGATGAGAAGCACCGCGATGCTTTTGAAGGATTCCGTGTTACCGGTGATCACATCGGCGAGAGCGTTAAGGATGCCTGCCGAGATGAAGGCGCCGATGATCGGGATAAAACCGCAGATTATCGAATTCGCCGTCATTACGAAGAGTATCCACGGCTTTGCGTCCCATACGAGCCCGAACATATAGATCAGGCGGAAAAAGAATTTTCCGCAAAGTCGGGAAAGATAGCCCGGAACCTCGCGGAGGCTTTTCGGCTTCGGCTCTTTCAGCTTGTCCGTTGCCTTTGAAGGGTGCGGAGGAGGACCGAACATAAACTCACCGTCCTTTTTATTCATCTCGTCTGATGCAGCTTCATTATATTATAACTCTGCTTTTTGAATTGGGTGTTAACGCGGAAGGACAATTGTCGGTTTTTTTCACATCCGTCGTCGGATTTTGATAATCCCCCTTGATAAAATTCCGATGAAATGTTATTATATTATAAATGTCATGAATGCAGTTCGGCAGATTCGGAAAGGAGGCGCGCATGAACAAGGTAGAGGGAAATCTTGATTCGATAAAAAAAGCGACGGTTGAATATGCGCAGTCCTTTATAGGCGAGACGTTTTCACCGGGAGAATTCATCCCGGAAGAGGTCGTTTCCATGATGAAGCGGGTGACGGTCGAAAGCGGACGTGAATGTGCGGTCTGCCTCGACAGACGGAACACCGTGATCTCCGTGAACATCGGCGACGCGCGCGGCGTCGGCATCGGGGATACCCCAACGCGCGGAGGTAAAAGCGGACTTTGCGGAGTAAGAAATCTTCATACGCATCCGAACGGCGTTCCGCTGCCGTCGAAGATCGACCTCAACACACTTTCCGACGCGCGCCTCGATGCCATGGTCGTGGTCGGCATCGACCGCGAAAAACAGACGGTGAAGGGACTTTCCGCGTCCGTCCTCGGCCGCGCGTCCGACGGCTCTCTTGAATTCTACGAGACGGTCGGACCGTATCCGCCGTCGGAGAGAGGAAAATTCGACGCTCTGTTTGAGCACATACTTTATCTCGATAAAACCGCCGGACAGGCGGAGCTTATAGAAAATTCCGACGAGACCGAGAAGGCGATACTCGTCGGCGTCACGCTCGCGTCCGACAGCGGAGACGACGATCTCGCGGAGCTTGCGGAGCTCGCACGCGCGGCTGGTGCGAAGGTCGTAGGGACCTTTACGCAGCGCAGGGAATCGCCGGATTCGAAATTCTACATCGGAAGCGGACTTGTGGCGACGGTGTCCGAGGAGGTAAAGCGTTCCCGCGCCGACGTCGTGATCTTCGACGATGAGCTTTCTCCGTCGCAGATACGGAATCTCGAGGAAAAGTGCGGTGTGCGCATTATCGACCGGACCGCGCTTATACTCGACATATTCGCACGTCGCGCGACATCCCGCGAGGGAAGACTCCAGGTCGAGCTTGCACAGCAGAAATACCGCCTGCCGAGGCTTACCGGACTCGGAACGGTGCTTTCGCGTCTCGGCGGCGGCATCGGTACGCGCGGCCCCGGCGAAACGAAGCTTCAGACGGACAAGCGCCACATAATGCGCAAGATACATTATCTCGAAAACGAGCTTGAAGAGGTCGAACGCCGCCGCGCGCTGCTCCGCGGAGACAGAAAGCGTCGGGAAATTCCCACGGTATCCCTTGTGGGATATACAAACTCGGGCAAATCGACCATGCTGAACGCGCTCTGCGGATCGGATGTCTATGTGCGGAATCAGCTTTTTGCAACTCTCGATCCTTCGGTACGCCGCATGGAGACCGACAGCGAGAGGGATATACTCCTCGTCGATACGGTAGGCTTTATAAAAAAGCTGCCGCATGAGCTTGTCGAAGCCTTCAAGTCAACGCTTGAGGAAGCGGTTTCGTCCGATCTTCTGATACACGTCGTTGATATGGGATGCGACGATTTCCGCGAGAGGATCGCAATTGTCGAAGGGATACTTGCGGACATAGGCGCGACGGAGGGCGAGCGTTTTCTCGTCCTCAACAAGGCGGATCTTCTTCCGCCGGATTTTGCACCCGGTGAGATTTCCGGATACAGCCGCGTGTTCCTTACAAGCGCGACGGAGGGAACGGGACTTGAAATGCTGCGCGAGGGCATCATCTCCCATTTCGCAAAATCTCTCATAATGTTTGATTTCGTTCTGCCGTACAGCGACGGCGCGATGCTCGCGTTTCTGCACGAAAACGGGACGGTCACTTCGGAGGAATACCTGGCGGACGGGATTCGTCTTGCCGGTTCGATATCCGATAAATTTGCGCAAAAGCTCGAAAAATATCTGTAGAATGCGTCGCTGAGAAAGGGGGAGGCAAAGTGAACGAACCGTATATCACTCTGGCGGGAAGGTCGGATGCGGAGCTTACCGAGAAAAAAAGCCGCTTTCTGTCTTTTGCCGCGCCTGTCGGCAGCGAAGCGGAGGCGATCGCGTTTATTTCGGAAATACGCAGCGCCTACCCCGACGCGCGCCACTGCGTTTACGCATACCGGGTAACCTCCGCTCCCCCGTATACGGCAAGATACAGTGATGACGGCGAGCCGCAGGGGACCGGCGGACTTCCGGTTCTCGACGTGCTGAAAAAGCGCGGCATCGGGGACGCGGCGATCGCCGTCGTCCGTTATTTCGGAGGAATACTTCTCGGCGCGCCGGGGCTTGTACGCGCGTATTCTTCGTCGGCATCGCTTGCGGTGCGCGCGGCGGGACTTGTGCGGATGACGCCGCTTGCACCCGTCACGGTCAGCGTGTCGTATCCGCTGTGGGGCAGGCTTGAAGCATCGGCTCCGCGCTTCAGCGTATCGTCGGGGCAGCCGGAGTATGCCGAGCAGGTGAAGTGCACATTCTATGTGTATCCCGAAAATACGGAAAGCGCAATATCGGCAATTGCCGATATTTGTTCGGGCAAAGCTGAATGCTCACTCGGGGATATCCGGTATTTCGCCGTTCCCGTTGAAGAATCGGGTGATTGACAAATGCCTAAGACTTCAGAACAGAAAAGAAAGATACTCGAGCTTTGCAGGATATTCGAGGAGCGGACGGACGACGAGCACGGGATGACAGCCGCCGAGCTTATCGGCGCGCTTGACGAATGCGGCGTATCCGCCGAGAGAAAGAGTCTGTACGGGGATATAGACGCGCTTCGTGACTTCGGCATGGACATAGTCTCGGTCAGGGAGGCGCAGCGAACGGAGTACCGTCTTGTGTCCCGCACCTTCGAGCTTGCCGAGCTCAAGCTGCTTGTAGACGCCGTTCAGGCATCGAGGTTCATAACTCCGAAAAAGTCCGATATGCTCATATCAAAGCTTTCGTCTCTCGCAAGCAGATACGAGGCGCTGAGCCTGCGAAGGCAGGTCTATTCCTCCGGCAGAATAAAGACAATGAACGAGAGCATATACCTTTCGGTTGACAAGCTTCATTCCGCGATAAGGATGAACAAAAAGGTATCGTTCCTTTATTACGAGCTGAACACCTCGAAGCAGAAGGTTTTCCGTCACGGCGGAAAGCTTTA
This sequence comes from uncultured Eubacteriales bacterium, assembly GCA_900550625.1. Lineage (GTDB taxonomy): Bacteria > Bacillota > Clostridia > Oscillospirales > CAG-272 > UMGS1312. The sequence goes on along the minus strand of URSW01000059.1, from coordinate 4,388 downwards.
CAGGGTAAGCCCGTTTGCCCTTGCGTGGGAGGATGAAAACTATTATCTTGTAGCATACGATACGGATGCCGGGAAGATAAAGCATTACCGCGTGGATAAGATGGAGAGGCTGTCTGTCGTTGATGAGGCGAGGGATGGGTCGGCACAGTTTGAACGCTTCGATATGGGAGTATATTCAAACAAAACTTTCGGAATGTACGGCGGACGCGAGGAGACCGTGACGCTCCGCTGTCTCGACCGCTTTGCGGGCGCGATAGTGGACCGGTTCGGACGGGACGTGCTGCTGCGCCCGTCCGCAGAGGGGTATTTCGATGTCACCGTTCGCGTTTTCGTCTCGGTTCATTTCTATGCATGGATATTCGGATTTACTCCCGACATAACGATAGTGTCTCCCGACAGCGTGAAGGAGGAATTCGTCCGGACGGCCTCCGAAACGCTGTCACTGTATAAATAAAAACGGACGCCGAGCGCGTCCCTTTACGGAAAGGAATCATAAAATGCCGATCAAAATACCGGATTTGCTCCCGGCGGCGAAAACGCTGACCGAGGAAAATATATTCGTTATAACGGAGAACCGTGCGGTCACGCAGGATATCCGTCCGCTGAAAATACTGATACTGAATCTCATGCCGACGAAGATTACGACGGAGACTCAGCTTGCGCGCCTTATCGGAAACACTCCGCTTCAGGTGGAGCCGGAGCTTCTCATGACCGCGACCCATAAGGCAAAGCATACGTCCGAGGATCATATGCTCGCATTCTACAAGACCTTCGACGATGTGAAGGGAAACCGCTACGACGGAATGATAATAACGGGAGCTCCGGTCGAAAATCTCGAATTCGAGGCTGTTGCGTATTGGGACGAGCTCTGCACGATAATGGAATGGACAAAGACCCATGTGACAAGCACCTTCCATATATGCTGGGGCGCGCAGGCGGGACTTTACTACCATTACGGCATACCGAAATATCCTCTTGCGAAAAAGATGTTCGGGATATATCGCCACCATCTCGATTATAAGCGCGCGATACTTTTCCGCGGCTTTGACGATGAATTCTGGGTTCCTCATTCGCGCCATACTGAGACGAGACGCGCCGATATAGATGCATGCCCTCATCTGAAGATACTTGCTTCCTCCGATGAGGCTGGCGTTTACGCCGTCATCGCGGATCACGGCAAGCAGATTTTCATAACCGGACATTCGGAGTACGACCGCGACACGCTTAAGTCGGAATACCTGCGCGATAAGAATGCGGGACTTGACATAGACGTGCCCGTGAATTATTTCCCGAACGACGACGACACGCTCGAGCCCGTCGTGAAGTGGCGTTCCGGCGCTAACCTTCTTTATTCGAATTGGCTGAACTATTTTGTCTATCAATCCACGCCTTACGATATTGCAACCGTCGGAAGCGAACGCAGCCTCGAAAATAACGACTGAAAAAATCGGAGGAGCAGTGCTCCCCCGATTTTTTATCTTGTGAAATCCGCTACGGAACGCATGATCGAGCCGACCGTGTCGATCGCGTCCGACGCGCGGCGGCGGAAGGTGCGCACGGTCGGCTTCTTCATCGACATTGCGACAGATACGCCGATTGTTCCGCCGATCACCATTCCCGTAAGCATGCTTTTGGTTACGTTCATCACTTTGTTTGACATTTTTCCACCTCGATAAAATTATTCCGATTGGGAAAAGCATTCCCCGGAGGTGCGCACGGAGCGCACTGCCGGAGGGACGGTTTTCAGAATTATTTTACCTCGGAGAAATGCTTCATATAAGTGGCAAATTACACCGTTTTTCGATATTTTAAAGCGGCGAGACCTCAAGCCCCGCATAACCGCGCGAGATTCTGCACCCTTCTCCCGGCTTAGGAAAAACTGTGCGGACAGACGGTGCCGCCGCCGAGATTATATCGCGCACCGCGCTTTCGGGAACGCTGTTCCCGCAGTAGAGATCGAAGTGCATCGGAATGAGAAGCCCCGTACCGCAGTCGAGCGCGAGCCGCGCCGCGTCGAAAGAGTCCATGTTTCCGACGATGCCGTCCTCACGGCGGTAAAATCCGTTTCCGTTTACGGGAAGAAGCATGACGTCCGAGCCGCGGACCGAGTCGCAAAGTCCGTCGTATACAAGAGAATCTCCCGAATGGTATATTTTTATTCCGCCGAAGTCGAACAGAAATCCGCATTCCTCGCTCTCGCCGTCTTTCATGTGTACTTCCTCGTGCGCTGCGGGCAGCGCGCTCACACGGAAAGAGCCGAAATCGCGGACTTTTTTGCAGCCGAGCGCGACGGAGTCACGACCGGCGTACGAGGAAATTTTCCCGGAGATCGCCTTTCCGGAGACAAAGCGCGCGTCCGATACGGCGGCTATGCCCGAGATCGTTTCCGGGTCCGCGTGATCGAGATGGTCGTGACTTATGAAAACGAAATCGAGGAACGAAAGCTCGTCCGGCATGACGGGCGGCGCGTAAAGCCTCGTCCATTTTCCGTCGCCGGTTTCTATCGCGAGGTCAACGGAATATGAGAGGTACGGATCGACGGCGACCGATACCGTGCCGTCGGAAATGATGAATCCCGCCTGCCCTATGTATATTACCGCAAGCTCTCCTGCACGGAGCGAAGCCGTTTTTTCTTTTATGTTCATTTTCTTCCCCTTTCGGATGCTGAATGCTGTTTTTGATTATATCATTTTGCCCCGCGCGGGTCAATAGAGATAGACGCCGAAATAAGCCGTCGGACAAAATAAGACAAAATTAACAACTCATTCGGATATAATTTAGATATATTACCTATTGATATTAAAAGCCGAAAATAGTAAAATATTTGTGTATTATTCGCATCGGGTAATACGGATAAAACAGGGAGGGACAGTGACTTTATGAAGCTTCTTGAAGATAGAATAATCGCCGACGGAAAAATCGGTGAGGGAGATGTGCTCAAGGTCGATTCCTTCCTTAACCATCAGATTGACGTGACATTTCTCTGCGAACTCGGGAAGGAATTTTACCGCCTTTTTTCGGATTGCGGTGTAAACAAGATACTTACCATCGAAGCATCGGGGATAGGTATAGCTTGTATTACAGCGCAGTTTTTTGATGTTCCGGTAGTATTCGCAAAGAAAACCAAGACAAACAACATCTATTCCGATGTCTACACGTCGAAGGTGGAATCCTACACTCATTCCAAAACCTACGATATAGTGGTCTCAAAGGAGTTTCTGAATCCGGGAGACCGCGTGCTCATAATCGACGATTTCCTTGCAAAGGGAAGTGCGATCACGGCTCTTGCCGATCTTATCGACAATGCGGGAGCGCACACCGTAGGTGCGGGCATCGTTATCGAGAAGTCCTATCAGAGCGGGGCTAAGCTTGTGCGCGACCGCGGAATACGGCTCGAATCCCTGGCAAGGATCGAGAGCATGAGCGTTCGGGACGGAATAAAGTTCGTCCGCTGACTGTGGTTTTGTCGGGAAATCCGATAAAATAAATTTATGGAGGAATGAAATCAAATGATGAAGAAAATTCTGGCGGCTCTTCTTTGCGCGGCGCTCCTCTTTGCGCTTGCAGCCTGCTCCGGCGGATCCGGCAACGGAGACACCACCGACACGGGCTCGGACACAAAGGGCGGGGACAACAAGAAGAACATCAAGATCGGCGTTATTCTTATCGGTGATGAGAACGAAGGCTACACCTACGCGCACATCGAGGGAATCAAGGAAGCCATGAAGGAAAACAACATTTCGGAGGATCAGGTTGTTTGGAAGTATAACATCCCCGAGAACGAGCAGTGCAAAGAGACAGCGGAGGACCTTGCAGAGCAGGGCTGCACTGCTATCTTTTCCAACTCATACAATCATCAGACCTATATGCAGCAGGTTGCCGGTGAGCCCGGATATGAGGACATAACCTTCGTTTCCGCTACCGGTGATACTGCAGCAAACAGCGGACTGAAGAACTTCAAGAACTGCTTCACCAAGGTATATGAGTCCAGATACGTTTCCGGAATCGTTGCGGGCATGAAGCTTGCTGAGCTCGTCAAGGACGGAAAGATTGCGGACAGCAATAAGGATGCGGACGGCAATATCAAGATCGGGTACGTCGGCGCTTATCCTTACGCAGAGGTCGTTTCCGGATACACTGCATTCTACCTCGGAATCAAGTCCGTTATTGAGAATGTTGTTATGGAAGTACAGTACACTCAGTCGTGGTTTGATATCGCCGCTGAGGGTCAGGCTGCAAAGGCTCTCATGGCAGACGGCTGCATAATCATCGGTCAGCATGCAGACTCCACCGGCGCACCGGCAGAGGTTCAGGCTGCTTACGAAGGCAGATAGGTGTACTGACAAACAAAATGGCGATAAGAATCGAAAAGGAGAGAAAGAGCATGG
>URSW01000058.1 GCA_900550625.1 uncultured Eubacteriales bacterium | reverse complement strand
ATTCCCTGCGTCGTCTGCCACTTTTCACGTAGGACGTCGGCATTTTCGTTCATTTTGGTCGTAATTCGCTGAAGAGCGTACGGATTTTTCCACAGGAACAGTCCCGCCGCTCCCGCACCCGCAACGCCGAAGCCGCCGAGTGTATATCCCATGTGTACACCGCCGATAAGCATTACGATAAGACCGATCGCCCCGATTATGATAGTGCCGGAAAGGTGCTTTTCAAGAAGCACGAGGATACATGCGCATCCAACAAACGAAGCGGGGATCAGAACGCCGCGTATGAGCATCGGACCCGTGTGAAGCCTGTCGATTGCATATTTCCGGTTCTTTTCAAGATACCATGCAAGTATGAGCACAAGCGCCGTTTTCATGAGCTCCGACGGCTGAATCGAAAATGATGTGTTCGGTATTCCGAGCCACCGCTTTGCTTCACCTTCGCTTTTTCCGACCACAAGAACAAGAAGAAGCAGCACCACGGAAACTATATACGCGGGTACCGCGATCCGTCGGTAGAAGCTGTACGGGATGGCGGACGCCGCCATCATAACGATCACGCCGAGAACGGCAAAGACCGCCTGACGCTTAATATAGTAAAGGCTGTCGTCCTCCTGCGCGAGCGCCGACGGATAGCTTGCACTGAAGACCATCACGGTGCCGAGGCACAAAAGCGTAAGTATCAGCGCAAGCATGACATGATCCACGCCGAGGCGCACGCGCACGATGCCGATATTGCGCTTTTTCTCGGCTTCCGCTTCCTTCGCAAGCGAATTTTTATACTTCTCTGTTTTCAGACGGCGCTTTGCTTCGCGCACATTCGTCGAGGGAAGCGAAGATGACGAACGCACCGTGCCGGGCGAAGTGTGCGCCGGACGTTCTGCCGGAACGCGTCGCTGTGCCTGTCTGCGAGCATCCGAGGATGCACGTCTTACGCGAACGTCCCCTCTTCCGTCGGAATTAACGCTGCCGCCGGGACGCTCCTGCGGGCGCGGAACTCGCCGAGCTGCCGAATATCCGGAAGATGTCCGGCGCACGTTTCCCGAACTCACGGTATTTCCTCGGCGATGCGGTTCACCGCCATGCGAACGAGGCTCGCCGCCTCCGCCCTGCGTATTTGCAGTAAAACGGGGACTCTGCCCCCGGCCGTATCTCATATCAAGATCGTCTGCCAAAGATAAAGTCCCCCTTTCGAACGTTCGGTATGAAATCGGTCACACAGCCGCAGAAAGCGGCTTTACCCGATGCATACCGTGTTATTTTACGCCGAGCCACGCAATCGCGCAGAACAGCGCTGTTATAAATGTGAAAACTCCGACTATTTTCAGCTCGCTCCATCCGCATTTTTCGAAATGGTGGTGGATCGGAGCCATTTTGAAGAGCCGCTTTCCGTGGGTGATCTTGAAATACCCGACCTGAAGCATAACGGAGAACGCCTCAATTATGTATATGATGCCGCATACGACAATTATGAGCGGATTTCCCGCCATAAATGCACATCCGACCGTAAAAGCGCCGAGATAAAGCGAACCGGTATCGCCCATGAACACTCTTGCGGGATAGAAGTTGTAGATAAGAAATCCCGCAGATGATGCGATAATAAGCGCCGACGGCACGGTCAGCTCGCACATATCCGGAAGGATAAACGCGCAGAGGGCGAAGAACACGCCGACTACAAGCGTGACCGAGCTTACAAGCCCGTCGATCCCGTCGGTAAGGTTTACCGCATTGACCACTCCCGTAAGGAGGATGAGCGCAAACGCATAGTAAAGCACCCCGAGCTCAAGCGTCGCCCCGACGAACGGAATATAAAGCTCCGTCGTCAAATTACCCGATGCCATCATCGAGGCAAGGTATGCACCGGATGCGGCAAGCTGGAGCAGATACTTCTGCGGAGCGGTAAGCCCCTCGTTCTGCGCTTTGCGCAGCTTCGCCGAATCGTCGATCATGCCGATTAGTCCGTTGGCTGCAGCAAAGAGAAGCGTAAACAGAAGCGCAAGATGATTCGAAAATCCGTCGCGTATCCCGAGATAAACGAACGCGCAAAGTCCCGCCGCCGCCGAAGCTATGATAAACGAGAGTCCGCCCATGGTAGGCGTTCCCTCTTTACTGCGGTGCCATCTCGGACCGATATCGAGAATATGCTGTCCCATCTTTTTGCTTTTCAGGAACGGGATAAGCTTTCTCAGAATCATCACCGTCACCGCAAAGGTAAAGACAAGGCAAACGGCAAAAAGTATTCTCTGACTCATAAAGTATCATCAGCCTTCGGAAGGCTTCCTTTCATTCGGGAAATATGATTCGCAAAGCGGCGATTTCTGTCGCTCCCGGATCCCGCGGCATTTGGCACGCCGCCGTCCGGATCATTTTTTTCGTATCTTCTTCAAGGCTTCGATGACCCGCTCCGCCGAAACCGCACGGCTCGCTTTTACAAGAAGCACGTCGCCCGACTGCATCGATGAATTTATCATCTTCGCCATCTCCGTCGGATTGTCGGAATCGAGACTGACATATACATTGTCCGCGCGCACGCCCTTCTTTATCGCCGCTTCCGCAACGATATCCGCCATTGCTCCGTAGCAGTAAAGCTTCTGCACCTTCATCTGCGCAGCGTACTGACCGAGCTGATCGTGCATGAGCCTCGAATACTCTCCGAGCTCAAGCATATCTCCGAGAAGCGCACAGGGCTTAACGCCTCTTCTCGACGCGATCGACGTAAGCACGTCTATCGCCGCACGCATGGATTCGGGGCTTGCGTTATAGCAGTCGTCGATAACCGTTATTCCGCCGACGTCGTATATGTTCTGACGCTTGTCGGTGCTTACAAACGTAAGAAGTCCGCGGCGGATCATGTCGTCGGTCATGCCGAGCTTGACGCCGACCGCATATGCGATAAGCGAATTGTATACGTTATGTCTGCCGAGCGCGGGAATCTCGACATTGGTGACTGCTTTGTTGTTGTAAATGAGATCGTACATAATCCCGTTTTCAAGATAGCGTATATTGACCGCGCGGTAATCGCCGAAGCGGTTGTACACGCTGACGAATTCGGGTTCGGGCTCGACATGACCGCGGGTGGCGAACAAAAGCGGCTCGTCGGCGTTAAGCATAAGCGAACCGTCCTTTTTAAGTCCGCTGACGATCTCCAATTTGGCTGCGCATATGTTCTCCCGCGTTCCGAGCGCGGCAAGGTGAGATGTACCGATGTTTGTTATGACCGCAATGTCGGGACGCACGAGCTTTGACATATACTCTATCTCGCCGCGCGCGGACATTCCCATCTCGATAACGGAAACCTTATCGTCGGGAGAAAGATCGAACAGCGTCAGCGGCAGACCTATCTCGTTATTGTAGTTGCCTTTCGTCTTATGCGTCTTGAACGACGCCGATGCCACGGCGGAGATAAACTCCTTCGTGGTCGTTTTTCCGACGGAACCCGTGACCGCCACAAACGTAGCATCGGAAAAATCTTTATAGTACGCGGCAAGAGTTCCGAGCGCCTTCACGGTATCCTCAACGCGAATCGCGTAAAAATCAAGCCCATCGGTATTTTCGGGCAGCGACGAAAGAAGCACCACCTGACTTCCCGTCGAAACCGCATCCGCAATAAAATCGTGACCGTCGTATTTTTCACCCACAATGGCGCAAAAAAGCGTTTTATCCCCGCCCTCGCGTGAATCGTGAGATATTCTTTCGACGATTTCGGAAGCCGGAGAACCGATCTTTATGAGCTCAGCGCGGCAGACCTTCGCAATCTCTTCCGCAGTCAGATTTTTTATTTTAAGTTCAACGCTCATTTTCGACTCCTTGCAGTATAAATATCTACTTTACATTATACACAAAAACCTCATGTTTTTCAAGGCGTGATTTAATTTTTGGACTTTAATTTTGCCGTTTATTTTTCTCGGTAAACTCCGCCACCACCGACCGCTCGTCAAATGGATGCTTTCCCGAAGAATCTATCTCGTAATTTTCGTGTCCCTTGCCGCACAGCATCACCGTATCGCCCTCGCGCGCAATCGAAAGCGCGCAGGCGATCGCCTCCCGCCTGTTCGGAACTACCGTATAATCGCTGTCACGGTGAACGCCGCGTAGTATATCCTCGATTATCGATATCGGATTCTCCGTTCTCGGATTATCCGAAGTCACAACGGAAATATCCGCAAGTCTCGTTGCGCATTCGCCCATCGGCGCTCTCTTGCTTTTATCGCGGTCGCCTCCGCAGCCGAAAACGCATATCACCCTTCCCCGAGTACATTTCTTCACAACGGAAAGCGCTCCTTCGAGAGCTAAAGCGGTATGGGCGAAATCCCTGATCACGGTAAATTCCCCGTCGTACAGCCTCTCCATTCTGCCGTCGATCTGACCGACAAGCCCAAGCGCCTTTTCAACGTCGCCGCATTCCGCGCCGAGGCTCAGCGCCGCCGATGCCGCAAGGGCGGAATCGGTTATATTGAAATACCCCGGAAGGGCGACATCGGCATGTACTTTCCCTTGTTCCGACAAAAGGTCATATGAAACTCCCGAAAGTCCGCGGAGCACGGGAGATTCAACCGTAAAATCCGCGCGCTGTTTTTTCGAAAGAAATTTCATCGGGCACTTCGGCGCAAGCGACGCGATGTGCCGCGAATACGGATCATCGCCGTTCATTATTCCCGCCTCGCTTAGTTCAAACAGGTGAGCCTTTGCCTTTGCGTATGCCTCCATGGTAAAGTGGTAGTCGAGATGCTCCGGCGACAGATTCGTGAAAAGGGACAGCTTCGGTCGGAGCGGATCAAGCTTGCGCTGATGAAGCGCGTGGCTCGATGCCTCAATAACGACATACTCGCATCCCGCGTCCCTCATCATGCGAAGCGCTCCGTAGAGATACTTCGGATCGGGTGTCGTCATCGCGCAGGCTGCCGAATCGATCTCGCTTCCGTGTCCTATATCGACCGGCTTTCCGTCGATCTTCGCACCGACCGTTCCGATAAGCCCCGTACGCACGCCCACACTGCGCAGCAGTGCCTCAAGGATGAACGAGGTCGTGGTCTTGCCGTTCGTCCCCGTAACGGCGATTATATTCATGCCGTCTGCGGGGCGGGAACAGAAGTTGTTCCATATCTGCGCGGCGCAGTAACGTGTCGATGCGACTTCGAGATAACGGACACCGTCCGGCACGCGCTTGCCGCGCCGCACGACGACCGCGCACGCACCCGCTGCCGACGCTTCGGATATATAGTCCGCACCGTCAAAGCTCGTTCCGTCAAGGCAGATGAAAAGCTCTCCCGGACGAACGGTGCGCGAATCCGTCGAAATTCCGTTTGCGTCAAGTGAATCGGGATCGAAGTTGGAGGAGAGCACGCTCACCCCCGAAAGAAACAGCGAAAGCTTCATGACCGTCTCCGTTCCGCCGCCGATGCGGCAAGATTATTCATTCGGCTTCGGTATCAGCGCCGAAGCGCGGCAGCATATCTTTCGTTATTCCTTTATATTTTTCGTCCGAATTTTTCGTGTGAGCATGCGCGAAAGCGACGTTATTTGTCAGTCTGTTCCGTCAAGGTGCTTTATATCAAGCGTGACAACAGTTCCGGGCGGGACCTCCGTCCCCGCCTCGATCGACTGAGATGTGACAAGCGCGCCGTCGCGGAGGCTCTGCGTTCCGGTAAAGCTTACGTTCAGTCCCATGTTGGTGAGTATCTGATTTGCCGCCGCTGCGGTCTTGCCCTTGAGATCCGGAACCTGAACGCTTTGTGTCGCGCTCTCGCCTCCGGTATAGAGAAGGATCTTTCCGGCTGATTTAAGTACCAAGCTTCCCGCCTCGGGAATCTGTGCGGTGACGGTATCGCCGCTTCCGATGATCTCGTATTTCAGTCCCGCCGCTTCGATGTACGCGACAGCCGTCGCCTTTTCCGATCCGACGTATGTTCCGACCGTCACTTCGACGGCTTCAAGCTCCTCTGCGCTGTACTGCGGCTCATATCCGAGGTAAGGCAGTGTAAACGAAAGAAGATTCGATATGTACGGCGCCGCGACCACGCTTCCGTAGATTCGCTCGTTCGTCGGCTCATCGACTATGATTATGGCGGCGATCTCGGGGTCCTCCGCCGGAGCATAGGCGACGGTCGAGCCGACGCGGTACGGCGTGTTTCCGTTTTCGTCGTATTTATCCTTCTTCTCGGAGGTACCGGTTTTCGCGGCGACCTTGTATCCGCGGACATATGCGTTCTTCGCGCCGCCGTCGCCGGAAACGCCCGCTTCAAGTATCGTCGTGACCCTTTCGCAGCTGCTTTCGCTTGCGACCTGACGCTTTACATCGGTCTTGTATTCGTACACCGTATTTCCGTCATCGTCTAAAATGCGTGATATCAGGTGCGGTGTGACGAGATTTCCGCCGTTTGCGATCGCCGCTATAGCGTCGATCTGCTGAATCGGAGTGACCTTGAACGTCTGACCGAATGTGTAAACCGCAAGCGATACTCCGTTGAAATTCTTCTCATCGGAGACTATGGACGATGATTCTGCGGGAAGGTCGATCCCCGTTTTCTCGGTATACCCGAACGCTCGGAAATTCTTATAGAACTTTTCGGCTCCGATGCGCTCGCCGAGCATCATCATCGTGGGGTTGCAGGACTGCTGAAGTCCGTGTACGAAGTCAACAAGTCCGTGACCCTCATGCTTATGGCACGAGATCGGACGAGGGTAACCGTCAACCTTATAGCTTCCCGAGCAATAGAAGGTGTCGCTTTCCTTCAGGACATTCTCTTCAAATCCTATCGTTGCGGTGACCGCCTTGAAGGTTGAACCCGGCTCATAGAGTACCGTAACCGCCTTGTTCGACCACATATTGTAGAGCATCTCATAATAGCTTTTACGATATGCATCGCTTCCCTCCTCAAGTCCCGACGCCGCAAGCTTTTCCTTTGAATACTGATCGAGTGTATACGGATCGTTCAGATCGAACGGAGGATACGTCGCCATGGCAAGTATCGCGCCCGTGTTCACGTCCATGACAATGCCGCAGGCGCGTTCGTCCGCTCCGTTGTCCTTGTAGGTATCCTCAAGCTGATTTTCAAGCTCATACTGTATATATACGTCGATGGTCGTCTCAATATTATAGCCGTTTGAAGCTTCTATGTAGCTTTCGTATGTGAACGGCATATCGTTTGAATGCGCGTCCTGCGCGGTTATGTATCTGCCGCTCGTTCCCTCGAGCAGGTTGTTGTAATAGCTCTCAAGACCGTATATGCCGACTCCGTCGCGGTTTGTGAATCCGAGGACGTGGGAGCACAGATCGGAGTAGGGGTAATACCTCACCGACGTCGCACGGAGGTATATCTGATCGGTGAGATCGTATTCGGAGATGAATCTGCGAATCTCATCCGCTTCCTCTTCGTTCAGCCCCTCGGTTATCTTTTCGTATTTTCTGTTGCGCTTTGATGCCTTTTCGATAACGGTATCGTAATCGACATCGGGCAACTCCGAGAGGCGGTGCGCGATAAGCTCGTTCATCTTGAGCCCGTCAAGCGTCTTTCCGTCGCCGTCGGTCCATGAGAACGCCTGAACGGCATTGTCATCATCCTCCATCGCATCGACTATATCCTTGGGAGAGATTATAACCATGTAGTTCGACACGTTGGTCGCAAGGATGTTGCCGTTTCTGTCGTATATCTCACCGCGTGCCGGGTTCACCTCGGTCTCGACCGTAAGCTGATCGAGCACACGCTTCTGGTAATTTTCATAGTCGATCACCTGCATTTTAAAAAGTACGGCGACCACGGATAAAGCGCATACGGCAAAGCACGCCATAATCGCTATTGCGCGCCGTACCGTCCGCCGCTCGATCCTCTTTCCGGGGAGCGCGGAATATGCGTCATCGTTTTTTCTGTTCTTGTTTTCTTCGGGCAAAATATATCCCTCCATAAAAACGGCGCAGCCGTTTCGGATTTCATGTCCGTTCGGATTTCGCAAAGGTCTTTATATTATATTCAAAATCGTGGCGTACATTCTTGCACGCCACGATATAATGTCATCCGATATGCGGATATTCAGTTGAAATACTCCGATATTTTCCCGAGATTCTCACCTATCGCGGAAAGCAGTGTCGAAAATGCGCCGGTATTTTCCGAATCTCCGGTATCCTTGAGTTCAACTCTGTCGGAATCGGCAAGCGAAACGAAACGCGATTCCACGAGATCGGAGCTGACCATTCCGATCTTTTCGGTTGCGATCTGTTCCACAGTGCGTATATCGTCGCGCGCTTCGAGAAGTCCGTTGAGCCTTACCGCTTCGGCATCAAGCTGCTCCTGCTTTGTTCTCAGGTCGGAAATCTCGCGCCTGTACTCGTAAAGCTGAGCAAACGAGTTCATCATGACCATAACCATCATGGTACATACCGCAAGAAGTGCCACCATACCGAGCGGGAACGGCGCTTTCTTCTGCTTTACCTCGACATGCTTCGGCTTCGCGCCGAGAAAAAAGGTTCTGACGTTTTCGAGTATCTTTGTGACGGAAACGGTTTTCTTTGTGCTTACACGGGGGGCGCTTCTGCGGCGGGGAGCTTTGCGTTCTGCTGCGGCGTGCTCACGGATTCGCTCACCGCGGGCATACGCTCTGCCGAACACCTCGACGCTGCTCTGAAGCGCGGTCTTGCCCGTGTCGGGCTTAGGCATACGGTGCACTACCGTATCTCTCATGAGATTGTGAGGACGTCCTGCCGTATTC
>URSW01000057.1 GCA_900550625.1 uncultured Eubacteriales bacterium | reverse complement strand
TACGGCACGACCGGAAGCAGAGGAAGAACGAACGCGCAGCCGATCGTCGTCAACCATATAAAGGGACGCATGGCTCTCGCGCATAACGGCAACCTCGTCAACTCCTTCGAGCTGCGCGAGGAGCTTGAAATGGCAGGCTCCATATTCCATACAACGAGCGATACCGAAGTGATATCCTATCTCATCACGAAGGAGCGCCTTGCCGCACCGTCGATCGAGGAGGCGGTAAACCGCGCGATGTACAGGCTTCGCGGTGCGTATTCGCTCGTCATAATGTCTCCGTCGAAGTTAATCGCGGTGCGCGACGAGAAGGGATTTCGCCCGCTCTGCTACGGCAGATGCGACGACGGACGCTATGTCATCGCGTCGGAATCGTGTGCGCTTGATACCGTCGGCGCGCATTTCGTCCGCGATCTCGAGCCCGGAGAGATAGTGGTGTTCGACGGGAAGGACGTCCGCTCGATAAAGGATCACTGCTCGGCGGCGAAAAAGTCGCTCTGCGTTTTCGAGTATATCTACTTTGCGCGCCCCGATTCGTTTATCGAAGGGGTGAGCGTTCATGAGGCGCGGAAACGCGCCGGACGCTTCCTTGCGGACGAGCATCCCGTCGATGCCGATATCGTGATCGGCGTTCCCGATTCCGGAATAGACGCGGCAATCGGGTATTCCGAGAGATCGGGCATCCCTTACGGAATGGGATTTATCAAGAATAAATATATCGGGCGCACGTTCATTTCGCCCGGTCAGGCGTCGCGCGAGGATAAGGTCAAGATCAAACTCAATCCGATAGCCTCGACCGTCCGCGGCAAACGCGTGATCATGATCGACGATTCGATAGTGCGCGGCACGACCTGCGCGCGTATCGTAAGGCTTCTGCGCGAGGCTGGAGCTACAGAGGTGCATATCCGCATATCGGCTCCGCCCTTTCTAAATCCGTGCTATTACGGAACGGATATAGATTCGCGCGATATGCTGATCGCGTGCCACCATACGATACCCGAGATCGCCGAGATAGTCGGAGCGGATTCGCTCGGCTACCTCAGCGTAGATAACGTGGTCCGCCTGGCGGGGGACGATAGATGCGGCGATTTCTGCCGCGCCTGCTTCGACGGCGTGTACCCTACAGACGTGCCGTCAAGCACACAGCGCGACAGATTCGAGCGCAAGATATCGGAAAAGGACAATCTGCAGTAAGAACTTCGGAGGGAGGGGGACCCGATAGGCATCGCCTGCGACGGGACGTTTTTCGCAAAGGCGGGAACACTTTCTTCACGCGATGCGGCTCACCGCTTGTAACCCGGAACGGCAAGCGCGGCGAGTTCATCGGATGCTCGGCTTACCCGAAATGCAGATTCACAAAAAACATATGACCTCCGCCGTGCGGAGATAATTCATTGAAACGAGGTGCCAAATGAAAAGCTACAGCGAAAGCTATAAAGCGGCGGGAGTCGATATAACCGCCGGATACCGTGCGGTCGAGCTTATGAAAAGCCACGTCGCGTCCACGATGACCGAGGGCGCGCTTTCGGGCATAGGAGGCTTCGGAGGGCTGTTCGTCCCGCCGATCGCCGGAATGAAGGAGCCTGTTCTTGTCTCCGGCACGGACGGCGTGGGAACGAAGCTGAAGCTTGCGTTCCTTGCCGACCGCCACGATACCGTAGGCATCGACTGCGTCGCAATGTGCGTGAACGACATCATCTGCGCCGGCGCCGCGCCCATGTTCTTCCTCGATTATATCGCGCTCGGGAAGAATGTGCCCGAGAAGGTCGCCGATATCGTGTCCGGCGTCGCCGAGGGCTGTCGTCAGGCGCGATGCGCGCTGATCGGCGGAGAAACGGCGGAAATGCCCGGCTTCTATCCCGAGGATGAGTATGATCTTGCGGGATTTTCCGTCGGTATCGTTGATCGGGCGCAGATCGTTGACAATTCGAAAATGAGAGCGGGCGACGTGCTTATCGCTCTTCCTTCGTCGGGCGTTCACTCAAACGGCTTCTCCCTTGTGCATAAGGTTTTTCACACATCGGAGAAAAATATCTTTGCGGAGGTTTCTCCCGACCTCGGAATGTCGGTCGGAGATGCGCTCCTTACCCCGACAAAGATCTATGTGAAAGCGGTGCTTGAGCTTCTTCCGAAGGTCGAGGTCTGCGGCATTTCGCATATCACGGGCGGCGGATTCTACGAAAACATACCGCGTTCAATTCCCGACGGACTCGGCGCGGTGATCGACCGCGGCGCGGTCCGCGTGCTGCCGATATTCGACATGATTGCGCGCACGGGCAATATCCCGGAGAGGGATATGTTCAACACCTACAATATGGGTGTCGGAATGAGCCTTGCCGTCCACGCGGAGGATGTCGAGCTCGCACTTGAGATACTCCGCAGTGCCGGAGAAGATGCATATGTGATCGGCGAGATCGCCGAGAGTGAAGACAAGATAACGATAAAATGAGCGAAAAAATAAAAATTGCCGTGCTCGTGTCAGGCGGCGGCACGAATCTTCAGGCGCTGATCGACGCCGAGAAAAGCGGGATAATAAAGTCGGGACATATCGTCCGCGTGATATCGAACAAGCCCGGCGCTTACGCGCTTGAGCGCGCGGCGGCGGCGGGGATCCCTTCGGCGACCGTCGTTTCCGCGGGGAAGGATCGGCGCGAATTCGAGAAAGAGCTGCTCGAATGCCTTGACGGGGCGCGCGCGCAGATCGTCGTTCTTGCGGGATTTATGCGCGTGCTTTCGCCGGAGTTCGTCTCGCATTTTCCGAGGCGGATGATAAACGTCCATCCGTCGCTCATTCCGTCGTTCTGCGGCGACGGCTTTTACGGACTCCGCGTCCATGAAGCGGCTCTCGCATACGGCGTCAAGGTCACGGGTGCAACGGTGCATTTCGTGAACGAGGTCACCGACGGCGGAGAGATAATCATGCAGAAGGCGGTCGAGGTAAAGGACGGGGACACCCCCGAAATATTGCAGCAGCGGGTCATGCGCGAGGCTGAACATATAATTCTCCCGCTTGCCGTTGAAAAAACGGCAAAGGCAATGGCGAACGGGTGATACGGACGGCGCGCGGCGCACGGTACACCGTGCGCTCCGGCGCAATGAAAAGCGCAGAGAATATGCGGAACCCAGCAGCGCCGGAGCGTTCAGCCGCCTCGGCGGCTGTGCCGCGCGGACGCGGGAATGAAGCTGCACCGAAAACGGAGGAGATGTAATGAACATTTACGAAAAGAAAAATATCGGAGATATACTTGCAGAGTGCGCGTATCCCGGACGCGGGATCGTCACAGGACTTTCGGAAAACGGAAGATACGCGGCGTTTGCGTATTTCATAATGGGACGGAGCGGGAACAGCCGCAACCGCGTGTTCAGATCGGACGGCGAGACCGTGACGATATACCCGTTCGACGAATCCAAGGTGTCGGACCCCTCGCTCATAATCTACAGCCCCGTGAGAAAGGTCGGCAATCGCCTCGTCGTTACAAACGGCGACCAGACCGATACGGTGTGCAGCTTCCTCGAAAGAGGATCGACATTTGAGGGGGCGCTTGAAACGAGAGAATTCGAGCCGGACGCGCCGAACTTCACCCCCCGCATAAGCGCAATGCTTGACCTCGGCAAAGACTTCTCCTACCGGATGAGCATACTGAAAAGCGCGGATGAAAACGGAAGCGCGTGCTGCCGCTTCACCTACGCTTTCCCCGGCGTACCCGGACTCGGACATTTCATCCATACATACGCGGGAGACGGAAACCCGCTGCCCACATTCTCGGCGGATCCCGAAAGAGTGACCGTGCCGGACAGCGCGGACGAGCTGTTCTCCTCGGTGTGGGAAAACCTCAATGAAGAAAATAAAATATCACTCGTTGTCAGATATACCGATCTCGAAACGGGAGAGACCGAGGAGCGCCTCGTAAATAAAAACGCCTGAGCTTTTTACGCACCGCCCCGGCGCACATGCCCGATGATGCATTGCTTTGCCGTCCCGGATCGGATGCGATTTCACATGAAAGGAAAGCTTTCGCACGGCGAAAGCGCAAATTCAGATATGAACGACAGAGAGAAATACATTTCCCCTTTTTCCACACGGTATGCGTCGGCACAGATGCAGCACATCTTCTCCGAGGATTTTAAATTCCGCACATGGAGAAGACTGTGGATATCGCTTGCAAAGGCTGAGAAAAAGCTCGGTCTCGATATAACCGACGAGCAGATTGCGGAGCTTGAAGCGCACCGCGATGACGTCAATTTCGAGGTTGCCGAAGAGCGCGAACGCGAGGTAAGACACGACGTTATGTCCCACGTTTACGCATACGGTAAACAGTGCCCGAAGGCGGAGGGGATAATCCACCTCGGCGCAACATCGTGCTACGTCGGAGATAACACCGACGTGATAATTCTGCGCGAGGCGTCGGAGATCATCCTCAAAAAGGCGGCGCAGGTCGTGCGCAACCTCTCCGCGTTCGCGGAGAAGTACAAGGCTCTGCCGTGCCTTGCATATACGCATCTTCAGCCCGCGCAGCTTACGACGGTCGGTAAGCGCGCGACGCTTTGGGCGTACGAGCTCTGCGACGATATCGACGAGCTTGAACACCGCCTTTCGAAGCTGAAGCTGCTCGGCTCAAAGGGCACAACGGGAACTCAGGCAAGCTTTATGGAGCTTTTCTCGGGAGACGAGGAAAAGGTGAAAAAGCTTGAATCGCTGATCGCCGAGGATATGGGCTTTGACGGCTGCGTATGCGTGTCCGGTCAAACATATTCGAGAAAGGTGGATGCGAATTTCCTTGCCACTCTTTCGGGATTTGCGCAGAGCGCATATAAATTTGCGAACGATCTTCGCATACTTCAGTCGTTTGAAGAGGTCGAGGAGCCGTTCGAGGCGCATCAGATCGGCTCGTCCGCGATGCCGTACAAGAGAAATCCCATGCGCTCCGAGCGTATCTGCGCACTTGCGAGATACGTCATCTGCGATTCGCTCAACCCCGCGTTTACTTCTGCGACGCAGTGGTTTGAGCGCACGCTCGACGATTCGGCAAACAAGCGCATCTCCGTGGCGGAAGCGTTCCTTGCGGTGGATTCGATACTCAATATATACATCAACGTGACCTCGGGACTTGTGGTCAACGGGAAGATGATCGAGCGGAGAGTGAACGCCAAGCTTCCGTTTATGGCGACCGAGAATATCATGATGGAATCGGTAAAGCGCGGCGGAAACCGGCAGTCGCTCCATGAGGCGCTGCGCACACACTCCATCGCGGCGGCAACGCGCATGAAGAAGGAGGGACTCGACTGCGACCTCATAGAGCGCATCGCCGCCGATCCCGAATTCCCGCTTACGATCGAGGAGATACGCGACCAAATCGATCCGCGCAAGTATATAGGACGCTGCCCGTCGCAGGTCGACGAATTCCTGCACGATGTGGCGCATCCGATCACCGCAAAATACCGCGAGCATATCGAATCCGAGCTTAAAGTCTGAGAGACACCATCTTATCTGAACGAAAGGAAGCTTTCGCCGAGCGGAAGCCATGGAAACGGAATGAAGGAATTTGAACTGAAATACGGCTGCAACCCGAATCAGAAGCCCTCGCGCATCTACATGAAGGACGGACGCGAGCTGCCCGTGGAGATACTCTGCGGACGTCCGGGATACATAAACTTTCTCGACGCATTCAATTCGTGGCAGCTTGTGTCGGAGATAAAAAGCGCGCTCGGACGCGCGGCGGCGACGTCGTTCAAGCACGTCAGCCCGACCTCGGCTGCGATCGGGGAGCCGATGAGCCGCGAACTGAAGAAGGCGTGCTTCGCGGACGATGTCGAGGGACTTGACGATTCCGAGCTTGCGACGGCTTACGCCCGCGCAAGGGGAACCGACCGCTGCTCATCCTTCGGAGATTGGATCGCGCTTTCCGACGTCTGCGACGTGACGACGGCGAAGATCATCAAGCACGAGGTGTCCGACGGAATAATCGCGCCCGGATACGAGCCGGAGGCGCTCGAGATACTCCGCTCGAAGAGAAAGGGCAATTACAATATCGTGAAGATCGATCCGTCATACGTTCCCGAGCCGATCGAGACGAAGGACGTGTTCGGCGTGACCTTCGAGCAGGGACGGAACAACTTCAGAATCGACAGGGAGCTGTTCAACAATATCGTTACCGCGAACAAGAACCTGCCCGAGGCGGCGGTGCGCGACCTCATAATCTCTCTTATAACCCTTAAATATACGCAGTCGAACTCCGTGTGCTTTGCCGCCGGAGGACAGGCGATCGGCGTCGGCGCGGGACAGCAGTCGCGCATATACTGCACGCGGCTCGCAGGCTCCAAGGCGGACGTTTGGCACCTGAGACAGCATCCGAAGGCGCTTGCACTCGAATTCCTCGATACGCTTGCAAAGCCGGAGCGCGACAACGCCGTTGACTTCTACCTTTCGGATGAATTCGAGAACGATGACCTCCTCTGGAGAGGTATGTTCTCACGCCGTCCCGAGGTGCTGACGAGAGAGGAGAAGCGTGAATACCTCGATTCGGTAACGGGCGTGTCGCTCGGCTCGGACGCATTCTTCCCGTTCGGCGACAATATCGAGCGCGCGGCGAAAAGCGGCGTTTCCTACGTCGCACAGCCCGGCGGAAGCGTACGCGACGACAACGTCATCGCCGCCTGCGACAGATTCGGCATGACGATGTGCTTTACCGGCATGAGACTGTTCCACCATTGACCGAAAGGAAGTATTCCATGAATATACTTGTAGTCGGCGGCGGCGGCCGCGAACACGCAATCATCAAGGCTCTTAAAAAATCGCCCGACGCGGATAAGATATACGCGCTCCCGGGAAACGGCGGAATTGCCGCGGACGCGCAGTGCGTGCCGATCTGCGCGAAGGATATCCCCGCGATCGTGGATTTCGCAAAGAACAACACCATAGACTACGCCGTTGTGGCGCCGGACGATCCGCTTGTGCTCGGAGCGGTCGATGCCCTCGCCGAGGCGGGGATACCCTCGTTCGGTCCGACCGCGGCGGCGGCGCAGATCGAAGGCTCCAAGGTGTTCGCAAAGGAGCTTATGAAGAAATATTCGATCCCGACGGCATCCTATGAGGTCTTTGACGATCCCGAAGCGGCGCTTGCATATATAGAAAGCGCGCCCGTTCCGGCGGTCATCAAGGCGGACGGACTTGCGCTCGGCAAGGGGGTCGTGATCGCGCAGACAAGGGAGGAGGCTGCCGAAGCGGTAAACTCCATGATGCGCGACAGAATATTCGGCGAGAGCGGCGCAAGAATAGTGATCGAGGAATTTCTCACGGGACCGGAGGTCTCTGTGCTCTCCTTCACCGACGGCAAGACCGTTGTCCCGATGGTCTCGTCTATGGATCACAAGCGAGCGGGCGACGGTGACCTCGGTCCGAACACGGGCGGCATGGGAACCGTTGCGCCGAACCCGTACTATACGGAGGAGATCGCGCGGGAATGCATGGACACGATCTTTCTTCCCACGGTGCGCGCGATGGCTGCCGAGGGCAGGGAATTTCGCGGCTGCCTTTACTTCGGGCTGATGCTCACCCCCGACGGACCGAAGGTGATCGAGTACAACTGCCGCTTCGGTGATCCCGAAACGCAGGTCGTTCTGCCGCTTCTCGAGTCCGACCTTCTCGATATCATGAGACATACGACAAACGGCACGCTCGACGAAGCCGACGTATCGTTCTCGGACGGAGCGGCTTGCTGCGTCGTCCTTGCCTCCGACGGATATCCGAAAAAGTACGAAACCGGATTTGAAATAAAGATTCCGGGCGATATTCGGTCTCAGGTCTACGTTGCCGGAGCCGTGCTTGACGGTGATGTTCTCCGCACATCGGGCGGAGCGCCGCGGCTCCGACTCTTGCGGAGGCGGTGGAAAAGGCGTATGCCGATGCCGACAGAATAGAATTCGAAAACAAATACATGCGCAGAGATATAGGAAAGCGCGCGCTTCAGGCGAAATGACCGCCGCACGATGCCGCAGGACTGTTCCGCGATTCGGCGTGCGGCGCGCAAAGAGACGATCCACGAAGAAAGGAAGCTTTCGCTCGGGCGAAAGCCACGGTTGAAAATGGTATACAGAATATATTCCGAAAAGAAAGCGTCGGTGTCATCCCACGCCGCCGCACTCTGCGCCGATATACGGACGCTTCTCGGCATACCGGGGCTTGAGAGGCTCCGCGTACTTCACCGCTACGACGCCGAGGGAATAACGAAGGAGCTTTTCGACGAAAGCGTAAAGACGGTGTTCTCCGAGCCTGTGCTCGACGACGTTTGCGAAGAATTGCCCGACGCCGACCGCGTGTTTGCGGTCGAATACCTTCCCGGTCAGTTCGATCAGCGCGCGGACAGCGCTGCGCAGTGCATCCGCCTCATGTCGCGTGGCGAACGCCCGGAGATACGCACCGCCGAAGTGTATCTTCTGTACGGAAATCTCACCGATGACGAATTCGGCGTGATAAAGAAATATGTCATAAACCCCGTCGAGGCGCGCGAAGCGGCGCTCGGTGTTCCCGAAACGCTCCGTATCTCGCATCCCGAACCCGCACCGATCGAAACGCTCGACGGCTTCACCTCCATGGAGGACGGCGGCGCGGCGGCGTTTATCGAAAAATATTCGCTTGCCATGGACTGCGCGGACGTGCTCTTCTGCCGCGATTACTTCGCGTCGGAGAAGCGCGATCCCACGATGACCGAGATCCGCATGATCGACACATATTGGTCGGATCACTGCCGCCATACCACCTTTTCCACAGAGCTTAAAAATGTAA
>URSW01000056.1 GCA_900550625.1 uncultured Eubacteriales bacterium | reverse complement strand
GGCGCCACCTTTGCGTGGTTCACCGACACCGCAAGTACGGCGGTAAACAAAATCCAGGCGGGCAATCTTGATATAGAATTAGAGTACAGCAAAGATTTCACCGAATGGAAAAAGGTGAACGATACAACCAAGCTCTTCGAGGAAAGCGCATTGTGGGAGCCCGGTCGTACGGAAGTTGTATATCTTCGTGTAAAGAACGCAGGAAATCTTGCATTGAAGTATACACTCGGCATTTATAACCTTTACGAAAATAGAGGAAAGAATGTTGCAGGTGATTTTTATTATCTCAGCAATTTTGTGAAGTTGGGCGCAGCGGAAGCCGATGCTGCATATGCAGACCGTGCGGCGGCTATCAGTGCTGTGCAAGACAGCGCCAAAACGCTTAAGAGCATTGGGGATACCGGTGTTGTCGGTGCAGATCTTGCCGTCAACAATGAAAAGGTCTATGCAATGGTGCTTTATATGCCTACGGAAGTCGGAAACGAAGCAAACCCGAAAAACAAGTCTTGGGCAGCAAAGGTTTCCTTCGGTATAAGAGTCAGTGCTACTCAGGCAGTGTCTGAATACGATTCGTACGGCAACACCTACGATGAAAAGGCTCCCGCTGTTTTGGCGGCTGAAAGCGCCTCTTACGGAACCCACGAAATTACCGAGAATATGCAGGCAAACGGACGCTATGGCGCAGTACAGGCTGAAAGAACAGCTCAGTTTACGATCAATGCCGATGTATATGCCGTGTACAATAGGGATGCGAGCGGCACTACCGGCGGAGCCATGGCTGTTTGCGCCGACGGAGACAGCAAGGTTATCATCAATGGCGGTGATTTCCGTCAGGTCAGTGTACCTGCCGACGACCCTGTATGCGATCTGATTTATGCCCTCGGCAATGCTACGATCGAAATCAACGGCGGTACCTTCAAGGCAGTGACTCCCGCTAATACCTTGAACTGCAAGGACGGCTCCAATGCGAAGATCACCGTTAAGGGCGGTAGCTTCTATAAGTATGACCCGTCTAATCCGACCCTTGGAGACAACGAAGTTGTCGTTGCTGCAGGCTACCATGTAGTACAAGACGGCGACTGGTTCAATGTTGTTGCCGATTAACTGAAAATCACAAAGAAATCAAGTCCTCTCCGCCTTCGGGCGGAGGGGCAATCAAAGGGCATAAACTGTGTATTATGCCTTTTGATTGCCCACACAAACACAATCGAAAGGAGATACATCATTGTGAACAACGATAGCGACGTTGCGATGCTCTTGATCGTTCTGATCATATCTGCCTTTCTGCTGATCGTCATAAAACTCACACAGTTTGCCATCCGTTTCGGACGGGAGAAGCGGTATCTCCTAACCAAAATGCTCCGTGCGGCGGACTACAACGAATATCGCTATTGGCGCAGAAAGCTCTGCTGCCTTTACCTCCGCCTTATACCGTTTGTAAATGAGCGAAATGCAGTGCGGGTATATCCTGTATTCTTCCACAGGGCAAAGCACGCAGCAAAGAAAAAACGCTCGGACGGTCTTATGCACATCCTCGCTCCCTCAATGCTTGCTATCTGCATCTGCGCTGTCTGCCTTTGCGGTGTAAGCTGGGCTTGGTTTACCGCAAGCACCTCAACGGGAACAACGGCAATTCAAGCTGCCTCCTATTCGGTCAATGTATCTGCTGAAAACGAGTCTGTAAAAATTGCATCCGAGAGCGGCACATTCACGGTTACCTTTACCACCGCAGGAAGTTATACTATCACTCTCACCCCTTCCGGCACAGCCGGCACCGGGTACTGCAAAATCAATTTTGCCGATGTTGACCACTATACCGACCAGCTCACCTCCGACAGCTTGCGCTTTACGGTAAACGCCGATGCGGACAGCAAACTGACCATCACCCCACAGTGGGGATGTTACTCCGGCACAGCCACAATTCAGGGCGGAGATGTTATCACCGTCACTGCCGACGGCTCACAGCAGAGCAATACCCAAACGCCGGACCGCAGAGTGACCGCCGGGCCATCAACCGAGCCATCAACCGAGCCGTCAACCGAGTTGTCAACCGAACCGTCAACCGAACCGTCAACCGAGCCGTCAACCGAGCCGTCAACCGAGACTACTGCTCCGACCGCACCGAAAGCACCCACAACACCGAGCAGCGCTACGACAGAGAGTGAGACCTCCACACCCGAACCCTCGGCACAATCCGAAACCCCCGACACATCCCAAAATCCTGCACCGGAGGATGCAGACTTCTCTGCGGATACAGAGAAAACGGAATTAAGTGACACACATACAAATCCATAATACTGTTTAGCGGCTATCGGAAACGGTAGCCGCTTTTTTATTTTGAAAAGTGCCGGACTTGCCGCACCGACTGTGATATGGTGTTTGGCTTGGAAAGGAGTGAAAACCGTGAACACGCTTGAAAATCTGCATTACGGCAACATTGATCCGCACGAACACACCGTATCAAACGGAACAGACAAATGTGAGTTGATTGAAACCGTTGTGTGGTTCGAAACAGAACTCAGACCCGCTCTCACATAAGAGTAAAAGGCTCTGCTCGAACAGTTTTAAAAAGCGGATGCACAGGTTTCGGATAGACACGAACTGCAAGCATTCACAATCGGTTTTTGATTGGCAGCTCGCCTGATGATGTAAGTGAATGAGCCGACAACGGAATTAGAACCGTAAAAAAAACACAATAATCGGAAAACGTGATCGCACGATCCTGTTTCTGTTTCGAAAATAACTATTGCTGCAGGCCTAACTCCTTTGCCTCTTTTCTTTTTGCGAGTAGCCCCTGTGATTTTGTACATTTTGTAAATTCCGATTTTTCAGGGAATAGAACACCCGATACCTTTTTTCGGCATGAAAAGCAGAGGGCAAAATTACATAACCGTTTGAAAAGAGTATGAAAGACATCATCATGCTTATAAGAAAGTTTGTCTTAGTACGGAAATATTAAGCTTATTCGCCAAGATCGTGTGAGCGCGCTCCGTCCGTTTGACAGGCGGCAATCCCTTAAAATACCTTCTTTTTGAAATGTCCGCAGAAACGGTCTTTCGACCGTTTCTGCGGACATTGTTTTTTCGGCGGATCATCGGTACGGCTTTTTCGCAAACTCTTTTCGCAATCGAAATCCGGAGAGCCGCGAAGATCTGCACCCGGCGTAAATGCGCCGCAAACAGAGAAACTCCAGCCCTTTTATCCCTGTACCGGAATTTGTCGGGCAAACACTTGCAATAATCCGCGAGGTGTGATATAATACTTGCCAAAAGTCTTACTTCGTAAGTCTTTACAGTTCCGCTGTCCGCGCCGTAAGGACGCTTTATTAACGGATTTGCAAAAACACCCTTACGGGCATTTCTCCCCGGGGATAATACAACCGAATAATTTTAAAAAGATACGGTTTTGAAAAGTTGTACGCTGAGTAGATGAAAAGGAAATCCGGTTCGAATCCGGAACAACCGCCATTACTGTATTTGACGAGACCGGAGCACGCAGAAACTAGGTGAAACCATGCCCGCGGAAAGCGTGTCCGTGTGGATTTTCCACTGCATCATAAGTCAGGTTACCTGCCGTATCTTTTGGTTCAACACAGCTTTGGTGAGAAGGGTGCAGCCGATCGATCGCGCGAAAATGTTTTCGGCGCTGATTCTTCTCCCGAAAGGCAGGCATGAATCACGCCGCTTCTGCGATTTATGATCCGTTGTACTCTTTTGACCCGAAAGGTCGAAGGAGTACTTTTTATTTTACGGGCAAAGCGCGTCTTTGCAGTCGAAGAAACAACAAAAAATCTTTTTTGAAAGAATGTAAATAATGAAAAAAGCGAAGAAAAATATTATCCTGCTTATCGCCGCCGCTGCGGTGCTGATTGCCGCAGTATTCGGTCTGAACATCCAATCGGTTGACGAATATTACAGCGGCGGTGCCGACGGCAGCAGTTCGGAGATTCAGTCCCGAACCGTCACTCTCGAAATACGCTGCGATACGGTGCTGAAAAACTATGAAAATCTGGACGACCGGCTCAAATCGGACGAATATGTTCCGCCGGACGGCGTGATCCTTCCCGCGACGGAATACGAGCTTTTTGAAGGCGACACCGTTTTTTCGGTCTTAAGCCGCGCCGTCCGCGAGAAAAAAATTCAGATGGAATATCAGGGAGCCGACGGAAACGGGTACAAAACCGTTTATGTGCAGGGGATACACCATCTTTACGAATTTTCCTGCGGACCGCTGTCCGGCTGGATGTACCGCGTCAACGGCGAATTTCCGAACAAAGGCTGCTCGGATTACGAATTGAATGACGGCGATGTCATCGAATGGGCTTACACCTGCGATCTCGGGCGGGATATCGGCGGCATAGCCGGCGGAACATATGAGACCGAAATCGTCACCTGCTCCAACGCTGCCGATATCACGGTAAATCGGAAGCCGCCTATGTCGGAGGAATCGTCGACTGCGCCTTTTATTTCTTAATCTTTACAATACCAAAAGCGGAGAAAAGCTGCCGGTCATAATTCGGAGACGGGGCTTTATCAAAGCGCCGCGGTAAAGCATTCCCCTCCGTAATATACCGAAAAAGCTCACACATCGTGTGAGCTTTTCGATATTGCGTATTAACGCTCTATTTCCCCGAGTTCAGATACTCCTCGAGGCACTTGCAGAGTCTCTCGTAATCCTTCGGATAAAGGTCGCCGATCGTGCCGATGCGGAAGGTATTCTTATCCGTCAGCTTGCCGGGATAGATAACAAATCCGTCCGCCTTGAGCCGCGCGTACATATTCGCAAAGCTGATATCCCCGAGATCGAAAGTGGTGATGATGTAGGACTGCCACTTCTCCGGAACGATCGAGGTGATCCCTAGGCGGCGCATTCCTTCCGTAAGCGCGTCATGGTTTGCCTGATAACGCGCTTTGCGCGCCTCAAGCCCTCCCTCAAGCTTATACAGATCAAGTGCACGGCGCAGTGCAAGCAAAACCGTGGTCGGCGAGGTGAAGCGGAATTTTCCGTCGGGATAGAGATACCGATACTGATCGCAGAGGTCAAGGCAAAGAGACTTTGAACAGCTCTCTCCTTCAAGAAGCTTTTTTGCCGCAACAACGAACGCAAGTCCCGGAAGTCCCTCGAGGCACTTGTTCGCGCTTGATGCAAGCGCATCGATGCCGAAGGCTTTCATATCGGTCTCGTATGCGGCAAAGCTCGACATGGTATCGACAAGCACGGTCTTTCCCGCCGCCTTGGCAATCCCGGCGATCTCCTTCAGCGGATTTATAAGTCCGCTTGTCGTTTCGCTGTGTACGAACATGACCGTTTTGATGTCGGGCTCCTCATCAAGCTTTTTCTGCACCGCCTTCGGGTCGATCGCCGTACACATGTCAAAGGAAAGAACCGTATATTTCTTTCCCGCCATTTCAGCCTGCCTGATCATTCGCTTGCCGTATGCGCCGTTTTCGACGATCAGCAGCTTTTCATCGTCGCGGCAGAAGGTCTGGATCATCGCTTCGACCGCATATGAACCGCTGCCCTGAAGCAATACAGTCGCATATTCGTCGGTATCTGCGCAGATCTTCGTAATATCGTTCATGATGCCGACGGTGAGCTTTTTGTATGAGTCGTCCCATGTGCAGTGATCCGCAAGCTGTGCAAGCTTGACCGAGCGGCGTGTGGTCAGCGGACCGGGAGTCAGCAGCTTATGAGGCTCCATCTCGCGCAGCTGATCGTTGATCTGCCCGATAATGCCGGGCAGCTCCCGCATATCGTCGATGACATAATCTGCACCCGCCTCACAGAAGCGCTCGAAGGTCGCCTTTTTATGCGTAAGAAGCTCTTCGTCGGAGATTTCCCGCACCTCGTCCTCATTAAGTCCGAGCTCACTTGAGCCCATAACGCCGACCGTCCATGCATCTGCCGAAAAGCCTTCCCTGATGTCGGAAACGGTATCTCCGACCTTTACGACGTGGCGGGGATCGGCAATGTCAAGCTCGCTCATGTTTTTCCACATCATGTAGGGATACGGACGGCCGCGACTCACTTCATCGGCGCAGACGCAGCAATCGGGCACATAACCCTGCTTTGCGACATGAGAGGTGATCCTGTCCATCATGGCGCGGGTGTAACCGCTTGTCGAACCTATGTAAATCCCCTGACTGCGGAGTGCATCGACAGTTTCCGTGACATAGGGCTTGACCGTGCTGTATGCAACAAGATTTTCAAGAAGCGTGCTTTCGAAAACGTTATATAATTCGTTGATATCGCCATCGGTTACGGCGTGACCGAGATTTTGCTCAAGCTCCGCCTTTATGTGCGGGATCGCGGCGAGCGCGCGGATATGGTCTATTTTAAGAACTCCCATCGGGCCTCTTGCCTCGGCGGGTGTGATCTTCACGCCCTTGGATGCAAACGCATCGATAAATCCTTTCAGCGGCGCAAAGCAGCCGTAATCCACCGTAGTGCCCGCCCAATCGAAAATAACAGCCTCAATATGTTTCATATGACCTTTATCCTTTCTGATCGTTTATCATCATTGAGTATAAGGCCGTTATGTAAAATTCAAAAGTCGGCTGATGAACAATTCATGTAAAATCGCCGCCGGGCGCTCTCCGGAGAGATTTTTCCGAAATTACGGTTTCGCCGGGCAGACCAAAATATCGGTTTATTACGCCGTTTTTCTTCATTTTCGTACGCCGATGCTTCTTCGCGGGAAGATGCCGGAAATCCTTCAACACCCCGCGAAATCGTGTTCCCGCGAAAAACATCACAGACCGATCCGCGATCTCAAATTTTATGATATAATAATGACAAAACGACTTAACCGTATTATCATTCCGACAACTATATATATGCAGGTACCTAAAAACGGAAACGGAGGAATCTTAATTGGACAAAGCAAAGCTTGAGCAGTATATTACGGAGAATATGAAGTCTGTATTCGGCTACGCTCTTACCAGGCTCGGAAATACACATGAAGCCGAAGAACTTGCAAGCGATATTATCTATGAGATTATAAAATCGGCTGACAATCTTAAAAATGAGGAACGCTTTTACGGCTTCATGTGGAAGATAGCCGGAAATGTGTACGCCGCTTACCTTCGCAAAAAATCGAGAAGCACAAATCATTCGGCATATCTCGACCCGAATATGCCCGATGATTCTTCATCCGTTCCGGATAAAATTATAGACGACGATGAAAAGAATCTGCTTCACCGCGAGTTGTCATTTCTCTCAAATCAATACCGCGAAGCTATGGTTTTGTACTATTTTGAAAATCTCTCCTGCTCCGAAATAGCAGTCAGGCAAAAAATCAGCACGGAAATGGTTAAATACTATTTGTTCCGCGCAAGAAAAATCGTCATGGAGGGCATGCATATGGAAAGAATATACGGTGAAAAAAGCTATAATCCCAATTATGTGAAAATTGATTTTTGGGGAACGCTGGGCGGTCAGGACAATGAATACCGGGAATTCAGCAAAAGAAAGATCAAAGGAAACATACTGCTTGCAGCGTACTACACTCCCGTGACCGTTCAGGAAATCAGCATGGAGCTCGGAGTATCGGTTCCGTTCCTGGAGGACGAGATTGAGATTCTCTGCAGCCGTCAGTATCTCATACAGAAAAACGGGAAGTATCTGACCAATATTCCGATCTTTTCGCTTGAAAGCAAAAACATAATAGAAGAAAAGCTGAAATGCGTGACAAAAGCCGCCGCAGAGCGCTTCGGCGTGATCACAGATGATTTTGAACGCCGCTTCGGAAATAGATTCGCCGACCAAAATCTGATGCATTGGCAAAAGCTGCTTCTGTGTTCCGTTTTCGCTTTGGATATTAACGAAGAATACCTTACAAAGAAGTACGGAGAATTGCCCGAAACCGGTCCGTATTCCATTGTCAACGAAGGCGGCGGTCGGGGGCTGGTATGGGCATATGAAGACATCACGCCCGAATATAATGTATCCGACAAAGAAACGATTCGCGGCATCTATGAAAGCGTAGTCTCAAGTGACAAAAGAGGATTCGTAATTGCCGTAAATTTCGGTCAGACTCTGAATGCTCAGCACTTTCAGACGCATATGACCGACTCTTTGGTTGCCGTTTCTGAAGATTGCTTTGATTTCCTGCCGTCGGGATGTCGGGAAAATCTTCAAAAGCTCGGATACGTTAATGACGGTAAAGCTAATTTTGCCGTATGGACAAAGGAAGAGTATGACGAGCTCCGGGATATACTGCATAAATGTACGGAAGCAATAAAAGAGCTCGACAGGCAGACTATAGACATCGCAGCGGAAGTAACCGCAGATCTTGCGCCGACGGGCATCCGCAAGACGGCGGAATACGCCGGAGCTCTCAGGTACCATTTTGAATCTCTCAAAAATTTGGTGAACACCCTGCTTGAAGCAAACTGGATAGAAGCCGTCAAAGACACTGAAAAGCCTTCAATTTGTGTTGTGAAAAACGGGTGAGTATTTACATAATGTGATTGAAACGGCTTTTTGAAATATTCTGCCGTTTATCGGTCCGCCTCCGGCAAAACAATGCCAAATAAAAAGCACTACTCTCGAAGTGCTTTTTTTGGCTGCTGCGGTATTAAAAATGCCCCTATTCAAACTTTTATGATTATCTTTGAGAAAAACTCTATGACAACCGCCCCGAAAAGGTCGTTTGTCTCTCCGATTCCGCCTTAGCATAATCAATACAAAAAGCATCCCGATAGGGATGCTTTTATTTTGGAGGCGCCACCCGGAATCGAACCGGGGATAAAGGTTTTGCAGACCTCTGCCTTACCGCTTGGCT
This sequence comes from uncultured Eubacteriales bacterium, assembly GCA_900550625.1. Taxonomy (GTDB): domain Bacteria; phylum Bacillota; class Clostridia; order Oscillospirales; family CAG-272; genus UMGS1312. Next base: position 87 of record URSW01000056.1, on the reverse strand, counting down.
ATGGCGCCGATAAATAACGGACACGGCTTTTTTGTAACCGAGTTACAACGCTGTGTCCGTTGGAGCGGATTACGGGGCTCGAACCCG
>URSW01000055.1 GCA_900550625.1 uncultured Eubacteriales bacterium | reverse complement strand
GGCGGAGTCGTTGTGCCTTCTGTCGTATCTCCTCCGGAGGGCGCACTCGGGCTTTGATGCTGTCCACCGTTTTGTGCGGGATCACCCGGCTCGTCCGTGGTATCCGTTCCGTCGCCTGAATTGTCTCCGGACGGCAGCGCATTTACGAATGCGTAATTCGGAAATCCCGCCGCGGTGAGCGCGTCGGTCTGCTTTGCGGAAGCGTCGGCATCCGATCCGTCGAGAAGTACCCGCAGTCCGTATACGCCGAACGATCCGGATATCTTATCGAGAACGTCGGATATCACCTGCCCGGCCTCGTCGGCGCTGCCGTATTTTTCGCTCATGTCGATCGAAAGAAAGTCGGCGTAGCTTGAGAACAGCTCAAGCTGAGGCGAGAGCGACGGCGTTTCGTAAATTTCCCGTCCGAACGATATTCCGAGCAGGGAAGAGCCTTTCTTTTCGGCGAGTGTGCCGAGATATTTTAAAACAGCCTTTGAGGTGTTCGAGTCTATCCGATCCGCTTTTACGGGGAGGACCGCTATGATCTCGTCGAAGCCCGCCGCCGCCGCGTCTGCACAGACCAGCGCGTCTATCGCGGCGGAAATTTCGTTTTCCGAAAAGTCCTCCGATGTGAAGATCACGGCGCTTGCACGCATGGAGAGCGCGTGCGCCTTTGAGACTGCCGAGGTGATAAAATCAAGCTTCTTTGATGCGGGGCTTTTCTGCTTGGTGAACGATGAAACCGCGTCCGACGCATATGTCAGATATCCGTCGCGCCCGGTCAGAACCACCGTAATTCCCGTGTATTTGTCGTCGGAATAAGCCGATACGGCTTCGCTCTGTGCCGCCTCATCCGCAAACGAGTCCGGCACTATGCATGCGCTCTTTACCTTCGCGCTTTTGGAAAATGATGTGGTTATCTCGCTTTCCTGCCCGTCGACGTCGGAGCTGTGCGTCCGTCCCGCTCCGGAATAGTCGCTTCCGGCAGTGCCCTCGGCCTTCGACTTCAGATAATTTCCGTATGCAAGAGTAAGGGCCGATATTACGATGAGGCTCACAAGAACAACGAGAACGCGCAGAAGAATCTTTTTCTTTACACTGCCGGTGTAACTGTTATGATAATTCATCTTTCGGACAATCCTTCCCCGTCACACGGACGGATTTATTTCATGGTGTATACGGTGTATTCGGAGCAGAGCGGCTCTTTCTCGAGAGTTATCCCGGCGACGGCATCCTCTATTTTGCGGCGGAATACACCCTCGCGGTAAGTGTCGAACAGAGTGGATTCGTTTTCGTCGATATATGAGCTTTCCTTTTCCGCTCTCATGAGTATGCGGCAGCCGTCGCCGCCCTCGATCACGCCGCTTATTTCGCCGATCCCGAGTGAGAACGCCGCATCCTCAAGCGCGATATCCCATATTCCGCGGGTTATATAGTAGCCGTCGCTGTTCTTGAACATGAACAGCGATTCCCCGTTTTTGTTTACATACGAATCAAAGTCCGCGCGAAGAGCTTCCTCCGCCTCGTCGGCAAGTGCGCGGCATTCTCCGGCGGAATGCTTCTGAACCGAGAACATAAGCTCCTTTATACGTATGAATTCGTCGGAGAAGTATATCTCCCGCAGCTTTTCACGGTCGGTGACGATCTCACCCGAGTTAAGCATCGCCTCATATATTTCGGAATATACGGTGTCAAATACGGCTACAGTGTGTGCGACGGTCTTTGTCATATGCTCGTCCTCGAGAGCTTTTTTGTAGGCGCGTTTGCTTTCGTAGGAGGCTTCCTGCGATTCAACGGCGGCGTTCGCGCTTTCGATGATCGCTTCGTTTTCGATATCGATCCCGTATTCCTTTGCGAGGGCGAATACCGCGTAAAGGGATTTTATGCTTTCGTCGGCTTCGGCGAGAATGCTTTCGTTGAGCGCTTTCCCCTCGTCCGACGCGATGAATTCGTCGGTAATCTCGAGCCCTGCGTTTTCCTTTCTTTCGTCGAGAGCCTTCAGCGTAAAGTAGCGCCATGTTTCATATGTTACGCTGTATCCGCCGCAATTCATTACGACCGCGGATTCCTCCTTTGAGCTTTTGAAGCTCGTGCAGGCGGCGAGCGATAATATCATGACGGCGCAGAGCACTGCGGAAATGATCCGTTTCATTGTTACCTCACAGATAATAACACATTTATATCTATTATTTTACCAAATGCGCACGCATAATGAGTTAACAAATTGTTAATGAAAGTTCGATGATAAAAAAAGCTTATAATTTCTTGACCGCGGGAAAAGGATATAGTATAATAATATTGCAGAAAATTTGATTATGCGGAAAATGCGCGGCGATTATCGGAGGAGGCGGATTACCATGGTGCGTATAACCGGAGTTTCCGCCCGCTCGAGGGCGCACTCTGCCGGACTCGGAACGGGGGATATCCTCGTTTCGATAAACGGTCATGAGATATCGGACGTGCTCGACTACAGATTCTATCTTACGGAGAAGACCCTCGATATAGTTTACCTCCGCGACGGGAAGAAGCATGCCGTTACCCTGAAGAAAGATATGTACGACGATATCGGACTTGACTTTGAAACTCCGCTGATGGATAAGAAGCATTCGTGCGAGAACAAGTGCATATTCTGTTTTATTGATCAGAATCCGCCCGGAATGCGCGAGAGCATATATTTCAAGGACGACGATTCACGCCTGTCGTTTCTGCACGGGAATTACATCACGCTCACGAATCTGAGAGATCACGATATCGAGCGTATAATAGAAATGCATATGTCGCCCGTCAATGTCTCGGTTCACACGACGAATCCGGAGCTTCGGCGGATGATGATGCACAATAAGCGTGCCGGAGAGGTGCTCGGATATCTGCGCCGTCTTGCCGACGGCGGAATCAAGCTGCGCGGGCAGATCGTTCTCTGCCGAAACGTAAACGACGGCGCGGAGCTTGACCGGACGATGCGCGATCTGTACGGACTTTATCCGGCGATGGACAGCGTATCCGTGGTTCCTGCGGGAATGACGGCGTACCGGAAGGGGCTTTATCCTCTTGAGAATTTTACCGATGAGGAATGCGCCGGTGTCGTGCGCCAGGTAACCTCGTTTGCCGATGGCTGCGAGAGGGATTGCGGCGAGCGGATATTCTATCCGTCGGATGAATTTTACCTCCGCGGCAAGGTCGAGTTTCCGCCGTATGAGACGTGGGGCGAGTTTTCGCAGATCGAGAACGGAGTCGGGATGATAGCTTCATTCGACCACGAGCTCGGATGTGCGCTTGAGATGCTTGACGACAACGACCGCGAGTCGGTGCGCGACGTGTCCGTCGCCACGGGAGAGGCTGCATACGATTTCATCTGTTCGATGGCTGGGCGGATAAGCCGCGAATGCCCGTCGGTGAAAATCCGCGTATTCGAAATAAAGAACAACTTCTTCGGCGGCGGAGTCACCGTGACCGGGCTGCTCACGGGGCAGGACCTTTACGAGCAGCTGAAGGATGAGGAGCTCGGAGACGAGCTTATCCTTTCATCGTCGATGCTGAGAAGCGAGGGCGATATGTTTCTCGATTCCTCGACTCCGGAGGAACTTTCGGAGAAGCTCGGGATAAAGATATCGTTTTCGGATAACGACGGCGCGTCGTTTTTGTTCTCGATTCTCGGAGAGTCGTAAATAATCGAAAATAACAGGAAAGATAAGGATTAATTATGTCAAAGCCCGTTTTAGCAATAGTGGGACGCCCGAACGTGGGCAAAAGCACGCTTTTCAATAAGCTTATAGGCGAGCGGCGTGCGATCGTCGAGGACATCCCCGGAATTACAAGAGACCGCATATACGGAGAGACCGAGTGGCGCGGCAGAAAGTTCATAGTTATCGATACCGGAGGAATCGAGCCCAAGACCGACGATATCATCCTGCGCAAAATGAAGGAGCAGGCGCAGATCGCCATAGATACGGCGGACGTCATTCTTTTTATGTGCGATATACGCAGCGGACTTGTCGCGGACGACAGGGACATTGCGGTCATGCTTAAAAAGAGCGGTAAGCCGGTCGTGCCGTGCATAAACAAGTCGGATAAGATCGGCGATGTCGATGCGGGATTTTACGAATTCTACGAGCTCGGATTCTCGATAGATCCGATCCCGCTTTCCTCGATCCACGGAAGCGGAAGCGGCGACGTACTCGACGCGGCGTGCGAGGCACTCGGCGAATGGGAGGACTCCGAGGACGACGGCGATGTTATCAATGTGGCGGTCATCGGAAAGCCTAACGCGGGCAAAAGCTCGCTTGTCAACCGCATCCTCGGCAGCGAAAGAATGATCGTGTCCGATATCGCGGGAACAACGCGCGACGCGATAGATACGCCTTTTGAAAATGAAACCGGAAAATACAATTTTATCGACACCGCAGGTATCAGACGTCAGTCGAAGGTTGACGACAGGATCGAGAAATACAGCGTGCTGCGCGCGCGCCTTGCAGTCGAGAGGGCGAACGTCTGCATTCTCATGATCGACGCGACACAGGGGATCACCGAACAGGACGAGAAGATCGCCGGGATCGCACATGAGGCGGGCAAGGCGACGATAATCGCGGTCAACAAATGGGACCTTATCGATAAGGACAACAGCACGGTAAACGAGTTTACGAAGAAGGTATACGACGCGCTTTCATATATGACGTATGCTCCGCTTCTCTTCATTTCCGCGCAGACGGGGCAGAGAGTCGATCGGCTTTTCGAACAGATCAAGTATGTCTATGCACAGTCCGTAATGAGAATCTCGACCGGAATGCTCAACGATATGCTTTCCGACGCGGTGAACAGGGTTCAGCCCCCCACGGATAAGGGACGCCGACTGAAGATATACTATATGACGCAGGCATCGGCCGCACCGCCGACGTTTGTCGCGTTCTGCAACAACTCGGAGCTGTTCCATTTTTCGTATCAGAGATATATAGAAAACTGCCTGCGCAAGACCTTCGGCTTCCGCGGAACGCCGATACGGATAATCGTCCGTCAGCGCGGTGACAGCGAAGAATAAAGATCATCGGAGGAACTTGTTTTGGAGATTTTATTACAGTCGGCAGCATCTGCCGAAGCGCTTGATCTTGAGAGCCTCGGCCGTATCGTGATCGGACGGTCGGGAAGCTATATTGCGGACTGCGCGAGCCGCGGCTCCTTCGGCGCGGTGTTCTGGGTTGTGACCGTTTTTTCCGTGCTTGCGCTTCTCGTCGTTCCGTATTTTCTCGGAAGCATAAATTTCGGGATTATAATATCAAAGCTCTTTCACGGCGAGGACATCCGTGAATACGGCAGCGGCAACGCCGGAATGACGAATATGCTCCGCACATACGGCAAGCGCGATGCCGCGATCACACTTATCGGAGACGCGCTTAAAGCCGTGGTCGCCGTGATCCTCGGAAGGATACTGTTCGGAATAAGCGGAGGATATGTCGCGGGGCTCACCTGCATCCTCGGTCACGCGTTCCCGTGCTACTATAAGTTCAAGGGCGGAAAGGGCGTGGTCGTTACCGCAGCGACGATCGCGGTGATCGATTGGAGAATATTCCTCGTGCTTCTCGGGATTTTCATCCTCGTCGTCGCATTTTCAAAGTACATATCGCTCGGATCCGTCTGCGGAATGCTTGTTTTCCCGCTTCTTGTGCAGGTGTGGGATCGCGGACTCAGCATAAATGTCCTGCTTTCGTGCTTGATTTCGGCTCTCGTCATATTCCTTCACCGCGGAAACATCAAGCGTATATACAACGGTACGGAATCGAAGCTCTCCCTGTCAAAGACGGATAAGCACAAAAAGTCGGAATAAAAACGCACACATTCCGAAGAATGTGTGCGCATCCGGTATTCATATTGTGTAGAGCGTCAGTTCCCACGCGGGGACACATCGCGGACGGCGGAGCCTGAACCGATATCCCGGATTCATCGAATTTATGAGAAGCGGCAGGGCGAAGATGTCCTCCGTTCGGTGGTACAGCGCGACCGAAAGCGGGCACATCGTCCGGGCAATCGTTTCGCGGCTTCCGATGAGCGCATCGCGCTCCCCTCCCTCCACGTCGTACTTTATGAAAAGTTCTCTGCCGACAGATGCTTTTGCGATCTCGGTTTCGTCGATGCGGATGACGTCGCATTCGACCTGCTTCGCGCGGCGGTTTCTGCCTCCTGCGGCACTCGCACGGCTTGACGACGACATGAAAACGGTTTTTCCGTTCTCGCATCCGACGGCGGCGTTCACCGCAAGACAGCGCGGATCGGATTCGGCAAATGCCGAAAGATGTCTGAACGTGCGCGGATCGGGCTCGATGCACATGATTTCATCGATGCTTTCAAGCTCTGACAGAAACAATGACGCGGTATCGCCGCGAAAGGCTCCGCAGTCGATGACGCGCCGCACACCCGGCGGCACAAGCTCACTGACGGATTCCCGGACCTCCTGCGTCCTTGAAAGATACGCCGGATCTCCCGAAAGCCGTACTGCAAGCATTTCAAAGAAAATCTCGCGCGAGTATTCCTCATCGAAAAGGGAATATGCCTTTTCAATCTCATTGCGGTGAGCGGCGGCATAATCGGCGGTGAACAACTCGTCCGCGAGACTGCGGCAGAAAAGAGGTACTTCGGGGATATAGAGCGTGTGGCGGCGTCCGAGCTCCCCGAGAAACGAGAGAACCTCCACCCTCGGAGAACCGAACGCGCACAGGATGACGATGTCATCGCCGTATTCCGATACGGTGTCCGAATACGATCGCACTTTCATCCCGCGGAACGTGCGGTCCCGCACGAATCCGTCGGACGCGAAAACTCCCTCGCACGGGATCTCATACATGCTCATTGCGTCAAGTATCTTGTCGGCACCGTTGCCGGTTCCGTAGAGAAATATCGGGCGGCTTTCGTCCCGGAGGCGTTCCGGCAGATCCGGAACCGACATGAGTTTTTCGAAAATCATAATATTCTCACATGATAAAGAAAGGATTGGAATTTATGGACTGCCTGTTTTGTAAGATAATTGCGGGGGAGATCCCGTCGAAGAAGGTGTACGAGGACGATCAGATATTGGCTTTCCACGATATAAACCCGGAAGCGCCCGTGCATGTGCTTATCATTCCGAAAAAGCATATTGGCTCGGCGGATGAAGTGGATTCGTCAAATTCGTCTTACGTCGCCACGGTGTTCGAGAAGATTCCCGAGATCGCAAAGACGCTCGGTGTGACAAACGGATACCGCGTCATCACGAATGTCGGAGAGGACGGAGGACAGAGCGTTCATCACCTCCATTTCCATCTTATCGGAGGGACGAAGCTTCCGCTTCATGTTTTCCCCGAGAACGAGCGCTGAGCAGACGCAGATAAAATAATGAGGGTTGCCGGATACGGAATTTCCGTTTCCGACAACCCCGTTTTTTGTTCCGAAGGTGTAATTATTTCGTGAATTCGGCGTATATTGCCCGTATAGCCTCTTCAAAGTCGTGCTCGTCAACTCCGACCACGATATTGAGCTCCGACGACCCCTGATCGATCATGCGGATGTTGATCCCCGCGCTTGCCATTGCGTTGAATATGCGCGCCGCGGTACCCTTTGCCTTTACCATTCCGCGTCCGACGACCGCAATCAGCGCGAGACCGTCCTCGAACGAGAGAAGATCGGGCGTGACCGATTTCTGTATTGAATCAAGCACGCGGTCCTTGACGGGAGTGATGTCCGCGGTTGATATGAGGACGCTCATCGTGTCGATCCCGGAGGGAAGATGCTCAAAGCAGAGACCGCAGTTCTCGATCGCTTCAAGCACACGCCTGCCGAAGCCGATCTCCGCGTTCATCATGTCCTTTTCAACGTTGATTATCGAAAAGCCCTTTTTGCCCGCGATTCCGGTGATCACCGAATCCTCGTATGTGTCGGAGGATGCCACGATCATCGTTCCGGGATCGGACGGCTCGTTGGTGTTTCTGATGTTTATCGGGATCCCTTCGCGCCGTACGGGGAAGATCGCGTCCTCGTGGAATACCATTGCGCCCATGTATGAAAGCTCGCGCAGCTCGGCATAGGTGATGACATCGATGCGGCGCGGATTTTCCACGATGCGCGGATCGGTCATGAAGAATCCGGACACATCGGTGAAATTCTCGTAGAGATCGGCGCCGGCTGCGCGTGCGACTACGGAGCCCGTGATGTCCGATCCGCCGCGCGAGAAGGTCTTGACCGTGCCGTTCGGCATTGAACCGTAGAATCCGGGAATGACGGCGTGGGTGTGCTTCTTGAGAAGCTCTTTCAGCACTTCGTTTGTGCCTTCGTCGTCGAAGCTTCCGTTTTCCCTGAAATAGATGACATACGCGGCATCTATGAAATCGTACCCGAGAAGCTTTGCGAGAATGATTCCGTTGAGATATTCACCGCGGCTTGCCGCATAGTCGCGTCCTGCATGATGCGTGATCGAATTTCTGATTTGGTCGAATTCGGAGGACAGGTCGAGGTCGATCCCGAGTCCGTCGATGATCGCCGTATAGCGTTCTGTTATTCGGTCGAACACGGGATCGATGTCCTCGCCCGAACGGACCGCATCGTAGCAGGAGTACAGAAGGTCTGTCACCTTGTCGTCTCCGGGAAAGCGTCTGCCCGGTGCCGAGGGTACGACATAGCGCCGCGCCTCTTCCGCTTCAACGATTTTTTTCACCTGAAGAAAATGCTCCGCATCCGCAAGAGATGAGCCGCCGAATTTGAGGACCTTTATATCGTTCATTTGATGATTTCCTTTCAAAACACTGCATGACTTTTCTGTACAGTATCTATATATTATATGTGACGTACCGATTTTTGTCAAGAGCGGAGGTGCCGAAATTCCTTCGAAATTGTACGATTACAATAGATATGTTACAGTATCAAAAAAAGAGTAGCAATTGAGAGC
>URSW01000054.1 GCA_900550625.1 uncultured Eubacteriales bacterium | reverse complement strand
ATGTTTTCAGAACCGCCTCGTCGCAGAGAGCGTATGCTTCGGGATTATACATCTCGACCGCCGCCTTCACCGACGGGATATACGTTTCGTTTATCGCATTCTTCACGCTTTCCTTCTGTGCGTCGTCTGTACCGTCTTTGAAGACGAAGTACGCAAATGTCGTTGATGTGTTCGAGGTCAGCTCCGAAGCGACGTACGAATCGAACATTCCGATCATCTCTTCCGTCATTCCGAACGTGAAGATGAGAAGATCGTCGGCATATTCGTCGTCGCTGTAAACGAACATCATATCCCGAAAGTTTCCGAACGCGCTCGCGGCATTGACTACGCTGTGAAGATCCGTCGGGGTCTTTGCGGCGGGAGCGGTATCCGCAGGAGCGCTTGTATCGGTTGCGCTCTGCTCGGGTGCCGCGGTGCTTTCGGAAACAACTCCGTCACCGGACTTTCCGCACGCGGCGAGAACAAGCATAAGTACAAGAGAAAGAACAAGAATTTTTTTCATTGTAAATTACCGACTTTCACAAAAAATATAAAGACTGTAAGGGCCGATCTCGCGCTTTACAAAGCATCCATCAGTCCGCGCTGCGGCATAGCCGCCGCATTGAAATCCGTTTTCCGGATTAAAAAATCGCATATTAATCGGAGAACGCGCGCCCTTTAATAAGGTCGAGCAAGCTTCTCTCGACAACCTCAATAATTATGACGTCTGCGCCGGACTCCGTTATCTCAGTGCGTGAAAAATTCGTCTGCCAGCTGAACGTCGAAGTTGAAAAGCTCTCCTTGAAGAACGGAACAAGTGCGATCGCATAGGAATCTCTCATCATGTAGAGCGAGGGTGCGCTCATGTTTTTTGCGGAGGTGAATTTGGCAAATCTCAGATCGTCGCGGTAGCCGTCGTCCCATACATTGCAAAACACATACTGTCCGGTCGGGTTAGTGGCTCTTTTTGAAGTCAGGACTGCCGCAGGACCGAATTTCAGAGAATAAACGGGACCCTCATCACGGTACTTATCGTAATATCCGAGATAGTACGGCATATCCTTCATATAAGTTTCGTAGTAGTTTATGTTAAAATCGTTCTTTCCGTAAACGACCGCATTCGGAAAGTCCGCCTTTACATGCTTCATTATCTCCGTATACGCGACAAATCCGCCGTTTGCGTTCCAATGCGTATCATAGTTGTAGTAAAGATCGTCGCCGTAAACCGAGCGTGCGCTTTTGAGAACATTTCGCAGGTCAATGATCTTTACAGAAGAATTCGCATTCATATAATCGATCGCCTGATCGAGCGCGGTGTAGTCCGCCGGGTTCACATAATCGGAAAGATAGTCTCCGTACACCGATGCCTTGTTCGGACATACGACAAAATAAAGTTTCTTTCCGTTCTGCTGCGCCCACGCATACCGATCATTCATTGACTTTGCAAGCCGCTTAAGATAGAAGTCGGTCAGCATATCGGAGCCGATATAATCGGGAATACTCTCGCCGATAAACATAAAATCGTTATCGCCGATATATATATTCTGTTTGCCGAGAGGGCCGCTCCCCGCTCTGAGCGCGCCGCTTCCCACCTTCGGTCTGTTATAGTCCGCATTCGGATCGGTACGGGCGCTTCCCTTTATGGGATATGACTTTGCGGGGCTGTTGTTTATCGGCTCCCCGGGAGCGGGCGCGGGGGTGGTCGTCGTAGTTGTCGACTGCCCGAAGGTGTTCGGCTGAGCGGTCTTTCCCGTTGTTGTCGAGCCGGGGCGTTTTGTTGTCGTTGAAGACGGTCTCTTTGTCGTCACCGACGGGCGTCTTACTGTTGTTGTCCCCGTTGATTGGTTTCCCTTTGTCGAAGGAGTTTTAGTGCTGTCCGTGTTTTTAAGCTCATTCCGTGTGGTCCCGTCTACTCCGTCGCCGTCATCCGGGTCCGGTTCTTCCCCGTCCGGAGTTATCTCTTCCTCCGTCTTACCGTCTTCTTTACTGTCGCGGTTATCTTCCGTCTTTCCTCCGTCCGATTTATCCGAGGAAAAATCGGAACCGCCGTCCGTCCGGCTGCCGGCATCGGTTGAATTCTCCGCATCGCTGTACGCGGATTCGGACTGCGAATTCTCCGAGCCGTGATCGTCCTCGCTGCGCGCGCAGGAAAACGCAGCCATCGCCAAGACCGCGACAAGGAAGATCATGATAACCTTTTTTTTCATTGTATTCTCCGTTCCGCCGTCCCGCTCGGACGGCAAAAAAATTAACATATTAAAGACGGTCAAGTGTGGGGGATTCTATGATAGCGCTCTTCCCTTCGCGAGATTGTCAAGTGCTTTCTCAACTACCTCAAATACGACGACATCGGCACCGGAATCGAGTATTTCGTCACATGAAAAGTCGTACGTCCAATCAAATGACGATTCGGAAAAGCTTTCTTTAAGAAAAGGAACGAGCGACACCGCATACGAATCCCTCATCATATACAGGGAGGGCGCGCTTTCGTTCTTCGATTTGAATTTCATATGGATAAGATTGTCGCGGTATCCGTCCTCCCATTCTTCGCAGAATATATACTGTCCGTAGTTCCCGTCGCTTTCCTTTTCCGTCAGCACCGCCGCCGGTCCGAATTTCAGCGAGTATACGGGACCTTCATCGTAATAGCTGTCATAATATCCGAGATAGTACGGCATATCCTTCATATAAGTTTCGTAATATTTCACGTTGAAGTCGTTCTTGCGGTACAGCACCGCCGAAGGAAAATCCTCCTGTATCCGCTTCATCATTTTCGTATATGCCACAAATGCGCCGTTCGAATTCCAATGGGTATCGTAATTATAGTAAAGCTCGTCGCCGTACTCCTCACGCGCCGCAGTAAGCTCTTCGCGTACATCTATCACCGGAACTTCGGAATTTTCGGACATATATGAAATAAACTGATCGAGCCGCGTGGTCTCTGCACGCTCGAGTCCGGACGGAAGATAATCCCAGTAAACCGTCGCCTTATCCGGGCAGACAAGAATATAGAATTTCTTTCCGTTTTCTTCCGCCCACTCCCTCCGTTTTTCGGCAAGAGAGGCGATTCTTTTAAGAGTATGCTCGTTAAACAGGTTGGTGCCTTCGTAATCCGGGAAGGTCTCGCCCATGAACATGAAATCGTTTTTACCTATATATACGTTATGGCTTGTAAGCGGTCCCGCACCCTCTTTGATCCTGCTTTTTGCAACCATGCGGCGGTTGTACTCCGCGCCGCTTTGTGAAGGAAGATCGTTTTTCAGAGGATGAGACTCCGCCGGCTGTGCCTTTGTAAATTCCGCAGACACCGTTATTTCGTAATTTCGTTTTGCATGCTTCACCGTTACGGTATCCGATATATTTCCGCTGTCCGCCGCATAAGCAGAAACGGACAGAGCAGCGGGAATCAGAAAAGCGCAAAGGACGAGAGCTGCTCCGCCTCTGCCTTTTTTCGTCTTTACGGTAATTACGGCTGCCGCGGCAAAAAGAAAAACAAAAACCGAAGCACCGAGGAGTATAAACGGAAAATACCGCTGAACGAACGATACCTTTTCGAAATCAAGGACAAAATCGTGGGATACGGTCTCGCCGTCAGTGAGATTGCCGATGTCAACGGACGGAGACTGAATCACAACGCCATCCGGAACAGTGACCGTGATCTTCACGCTTTCGAAAGAATCCTCCGTGTTGTTCACGACGCTGACCGCAAGCTTTCCCTGCTCGCCGCTTCCGAAAGAATCATCGTATGTACAGGCCAATGAGGGTGTGTCTCCGTCTGCGAAAACGCAGGTGACCGATGCCAAAGCCATCACCGCGGCAAGCGCAGCAAAAAATATCATTTTTCGCATATACAATCCTCAAAACATCTTCTTTTTTGAACATTATACTACAAGAAAAAGAGCTTTGCAATAACATTTTATGAACTATGTAAACAATAATTTAACGCACTTGCGAAACTTTCCCGGATGTGATAAAATTTTAGGGAGCGGCGCTTGCTTCCGCCTGCGCCGAAACAAAGAAAAATTTTAAATGAAAGCCGGTACAAAAAATGAAAGCCGTTATAACCGTTGTCGGCAAGGACACCGTCGGTATTCTCGCTAAAGTAAGCTCGGCATGCGCAGAGCGCGAAATTAACATCGTTGATGTCACGCAGTCCGTTCTTCAGAATCTGTTTGTCATGGTAATGCTTGCGGACATCTCCGGAATGACCTGCGATTTCGGAACCTTCTCCGACGATCTTAAAAGCATCGGCGCCGAGCTCGGAATGGACATCCGCGTAATGCACGAGGACATCTTCAACTCCATGCACCGCATCTGACGACGGAAAGGACTTTTTATAAATGATAAACCTTAACGATATCATGGAAACCATCACCATGATTCAGGAGGATAACCTCGACATACGAACCATCACAATGGGAGTTTCACTGCTCGACTGTGCGGATTCGGACATTAACCGCGCATGCACCAAAGTCTACGACAAAATCATGCGTCTTTGCGGCAGGCTCGTTCCCGTCGGCGAGGAGATCGAAAAAACATACGGTATCCCGATAATAAACAAGAGAATATCGGTCACTCCGATTGCGATGCTCGCGGCTTCCGCAAACGGCGATCCGGTGATGTTCGCAAAAACGCTCGAGAAGGCGGCGCGCGAAACCGGGGTCAACTTCATCGGCGGCTTTTCCGCTCTCGTCCAGAAGGGATTTTCCGCGGGAGACCGTGAGCTTATCGGCGCCATTCCCCAAGCGCTTGCCGAAACCGACCATGTCTGCTCATCGATCAACATCGGATCGACGAAGGCGGGAATCAACATGGATGCCGTCCGTCTTATGGGACAGACGATCGTTAAAAGCGCGAAGCTCACGAAGGACCGTGACTGCATCGGCTGCGCAAAGCTTGTTGTCTTCTGCAATGCTCCCGAGGACAATCCGTTCATGGCGGGTCCGGGTGAGCCGGACTGCGTTATAAACGTTGGAGTATCCGGTCCGGGCGCGGTGCGTTCCGCAATTGCAAAAGCCCCCGATGCAAACCTCAACGAGATCGCGGACATAATCAAGCGGACGGCTTTCAAGATCACGCGAATGGGTCAGCTTGTCGGCTCGGAAGCATCAAAGCGCCTCGGCGTGCCGTTCGGCATTGTCGATCTTTCGCTTGCTCCCACTCCGGCGGTCGGCGATTCCGTCGCCCACATTCTCGAGGAAATGGGACTTGAGTCCTGCGGAATCCACGGAACCACCGCCGCTCTTGCGCTTCTCAACGACGCGGTAAAGAAAGGCGGCGTCATGGCATCTTCGAACGTCGGCGGTCTCTCGGGCGCGTTTATTCCCGTATCGGAGGACGCGGGAATGATCGACGCGGTACGCTCGGGTACGCTCTCGGTAGAAAAGCTTGAAGCTATGACCTGCGTCTGCTCCGTCGGGCTTGACATGATCGTCATTCCCGGTGACACCTCTCCCGAGGTCATCTCCGCAATAATCGCCGATGAAGCGGCGATCGGAATGGTCAACTGCAAAACCACCGCGGTGCGCGTTATCCCCGCCATCGGAAAGGATGTCGGAGACGAGCTCTGCTTCGGCGGTCTTCTCGGTTCGGGTCCCGTAATGAAGCTCAACGACGAAAAAAAGCCGAACAAATTCATTGAACGTGCCGGACGCATTCCCGCTCCGATGCACAGCCTGAAAAACTGATGAAAAACAAAAACTATTCTTTCAAGGTAACCGAGGACTGCCGTCTTCTTGACTTTTTGATCGATCACATTCCCGAGTCTCGCAATACGGTAAAGCATCTCATGGGCGCCGGATTCGCGGCGGCGGACGGAGTATCCGCCACGAAATTCGATCACCCGCTCCGCGCGGGTCAGACGGTCACCGTATCGTCGGAAAACGCGGTCCGCTCATCAATGCCGTTCGGCATACTGTACGAGGACAGCGATATAATCGTGATAAACAAAAGTGCGGGGCTTCTCTGCGTCGGGAACGACCGCGAAAAGGAACGCACGGCGTACCGCTTTCTTTCGGATTATATGAGGGCAAAAAACGACGGCGGCAGAGTGTACGTCATTCACCGTCTCGACCGCGACACTTCCGGAATCGTAATGTTTGCAAAGAGTGACGAGCTCAGAAAAGCTTATCAGGACAATTGGGACCGTCTCGTGAAAAAGCGCCGCTACGCCGCCGTATGCGAAGGCGTTCCCTCTCCGGCGGAGGATACTATAACCTCGTATCTGCGCGAGAGCACCTCTCACATGGTATACACCGCAGAGAAGAGCCGTTTTTCAAAGGAAGCCGTAACTCATTACAAAACGGTCAAAGCCGGGAAGCACTTTTCCCTTCTCGACATAGAAATCATGACAGGGCGCAAAAACCAGATCAGAGTGCAGCTTGCCGAACGCGGGAATCCGATCGCCGGAGACAAAAAATACGGTGCCGCAACAAATCCGATACACCGCCTCGCGCTTCATGCGTCTGAGCTTGAAATCATGTCCCCCTCGGGAAAGCATTTCAGATTCCGCGCGCCGATCCCAGCATCGTTTGCAAAAGCGGTAAAATAATCACATAAAATCAGCCCCCGTGCTTCTACGGAGGCTGATTTTTATTATTGGCTGTCGTTAACCGAACGGAACTTTACAGGCTTCGGACTCCTACGGGCGTTCGGGAACGCGGCGCTCCCGTAATCTGTCCGAAAGAACCCGTCAGGCGGGATCCTCGGGAAGAGCCGCGGATACAAAACTTCCTATTCTGTCCGCCATGCGCAAAAATCCCGCATCGTTCGGATGAACTCCGTCAACCGTACAAAGATCAGCGTGAGGTCCGTTGAACAGAGATGCTCCGTCAATGAAATACACGCTGCGGTCTCCCGCGTTTACTGCATTCATATAGGTACGGAACACAACCTCGCGGCACCGGAGCATCTCATTCTCCGGCGGTATCACCGATATTCCGTAGGCGTGAGGTCCGCCGTAGCCCTCTTCAAAGGTCGGGCGGCTTATCATAATAACCGGCAGATCCGGATGAGATGCGCGTATCTTTTTGAAGAATGCCTCATGTGTACGTTCAAGATGCCCGGGATTCGGTGCGTTATGGTCGTAATCCATGACGAACACGCTCATATCGAGCGAATTTATATAATCGGTGATCGCCTCCTCGGCAAGTGCCGAGCCGGAGAAGCCGAG
The DNA here is from genome assembly GCA_900550625.1 of uncultured Eubacteriales bacterium. GTDB lineage: Bacteria > Bacillota > Clostridia > Oscillospirales > CAG-272 > UMGS1312. The sequence continues at coordinate 1,801 of URSW01000054.1, read as the reverse complement.
GTTTATGAAATCGCAGTCAAGGTCGTTTGAAATAATGGCTTCATAAGCGTTCCCGGGACGCGAAGCGCAGGCACCCTGCGTGATCGACGATCCGTAATACACAACGGGCTTCAAATAGCGGTACGGCGCGGAATGCTCAATGCGGCTGCCCTCGGCGACTCCGATATAAAGATTCTTCACATCGCTGTATGTCGGGAAATGAAGCATGACATCCTTCATTCCGGGAACCTTGAATCGGGAGATCGCCTCGTAATGATCGCCGAGCGTCGGCATGAAAGTATCGTGATAGACGTATTTCGCTCCGCATTTAACATAAATATCGAACGCGCTCGAGCCGGTTCTCGCAAAATGGCTCATATCTGCCATCGAGGGCATCTCCGCATAGATCGCAATATACTCCGAATCGGTCGAAAAACGAAGCCGTCCGCCCGCCGTATTCGACGAAAGTGCCGCAACGGACGTGCTTGTCGCTGCCGCAACATCCTCCGGGACACGCCTGTAATGATCAAGCTTGCGCGGGCAAAGAAGTCCGAAAATATCGAAAACCCCGTCTCTCGCTTCGCGGTAATATGCATTTTCGGGACAAATTTCGCTTTCAAAACCAAGATTAGTCTTCATATTAAACTCCGTTTTCTATAATTTTCGACTGTATATGGCACAATCGCTTTTTCATTTTGCCTCTTTGAGTTTTTTGTGCTTTGTTCTTGTTTATTTTTATCTTCATGGTGATTTTAGCCTATTGTTCACAACAATTTTTGTGTAATATTTTTTATAAAAATATCTTGTAATTTCATGTTGATTATGGTATTATTTTACTGTCAAAATATTACACAAGGATGGTATACAGAAATGCTCACCAACACTAAAATTTTAATCGCAGACGAAGACCTTCGCTCAAGACGTTCGATAAAGGACGCGCTCGTGAAAAACGGATACCGTTTTGTGGAGGAAGCCGAAAACGGTGAAGAAGCAATACTGCTTATAAACCGGATACATCCGGATGTGGTCATAGCGGATGTATGGCTTTCAAAGCTTGACGGTATCGGATTGGTTCGTCAGGCAAGCGCATCGAGCTTTTCACCGGATAAAGCTCCGGCATTTATAATCGTATCGATGATCGCAAATCAAAGTATCTTCGTCGAAGCGAGCCGTGCCGGTGCAGTGCTTTGCCTTCCAAAGCCCATAGACACCGAGAGCCTTTCGGCTCACATAGAAACGATAGTCAAGCGTCGCGCCGACGGAAGCCTTTTCGCATCGTCAAACGAAATTCCCGACGTGGAGACTCAGGTCACGAAAATAATACATCAGATCGGCGTTCCCGCACACATAAAAGGATATCAGTATCTGCGCAGTGCGATAATAATGGCGATCAACGATTCCGAGATCATCAACTCCGTAACGAAAATACTCTATCCGTCCGTTGCCAAAAAATATTCGACGACGACCTCGAGAGTGGAGCGCGCGATAAGGCACGCAATTGAAGTCGCGTGGGACCGCGGAGACATAGACACGCTGAACTCATATTTCGGATACACGGTTCAGCAGGGGCGCGGAAAACCCACAAACAGCGAATTCATCGCAATGATATCCGACAATCTGCGTCTTAAATACAAGATAAGATAATCAGTCCTTTTCCGTAACCGCATCGATCGTATCGCCGTCGGTCGTCAGGACGATATTCCCGGAAATGTCCGTGCGGTAGACTCTGCTTCCCAAAGCATCGAGCCGATCGAGAACCTTTTGCGACGGATGACCGTAGGAATTGTCCGCGCCGACCTCGATAACGGCGATTTCCGGGTGG
>URSW01000053.1 GCA_900550625.1 uncultured Eubacteriales bacterium | reverse complement strand
ACTGATATTCTTTTCGCTGAAAGCCTTGTTAAGCGCCGATCTTACGCTTGTTATATAGGTGTCGCTGTAGGTGTAATAAAAAACATGAACATCGGCTGATTTTTTCCCTCCGGCACACGCTGTAAAAAGTGTGAGCGAGAGAACCACCGCCGCTGTAAATAACGCTTTTCTTTTCATAAAGCCTCCGGTTTATAGATAATTGTTTCCGAACGCTTGTCCGGTTTTTCACAAATATATTTTTCACGGAATTTCAATATTTATACGAAACAAAAAGGCGCGCACTTTATCGGTGACGCGCCTTTTGAATATTCGAAATGATCACAGTGCCTTTTTTCGCTTCCTTTTTTTGAGTTTTCCTGTTATCAAAAATCCGATCGCCGAAACAACTGCCGAAATAATAAATATACTCAGCCAAAACGTGCTTTCCGCGGACAAAATAAATTTTGCGATTTCACGGTATCCTCCGAGCATGAAAATGCAGAGGAGTACATATACCGAGAAAACAGAAGCGGCAAGAAGTGAAGAAGCGAAGAAAAACGAATACGATGCACGCGAGACGTTTTTTCTGTTTATTATTATCAGAAGGAAAAGCGAAAATGCCGCAATCAGCAGAAGCGCTGCTTTGGTGTATTCCGAAAGAATAAACGATACCAATGAAAATGAAAGCGTCCCCTCCTGAGGCGATAATTTGTCGATAGAATTGCAGATCATCTTTTTCGCTGCGGAGAGATCACGCTTTGTGACACGGTATCCTGTCTGCTCATATATATTATCTTCATTTTCTTTTACGAATTTTATTATCTCCTCCGCAGCACCGTCACTGCTGAACGTCCCGTCTGTCAAACGCTTTACCTGTTCCTTCAGAAGAGTGTTTATAAATTTTTCGGTATCGGGGGATGACAGAAGCTGCCGTATATCGTTTTCGTTGATCCCGTATTTTTGAATTTTCTTTATGTCCGACGATTCGAGTATCGCCGCCGGCAGATACGAATTTTCGGATATGACCGAGCCGCCCTCCGTGAAATCCCGAGCAGACGTCAGTTTATCGATGTTTTCGTCTTTGAATGCGATTCTTACGGATTCGGATAATATAAGCGCGGCGGAAGATGTAAAAATCAGAGTGCACAGGAGCACCGAAAAAAACACCCGGATCACGGTCTTGAACGGATGCACATATTTTTCTTTTTCATCCGATTTTTCCGTGTGCCCGAAAGAAAGGCTTTGATCTTCGGTGTTTTCTCGGTCGGTGTTCTCTCCTGTTTTGCCCGCGCCTTTATCGGGCGAAATCCGGATATCCGCGTCCGGCGTCTCCGGTTCATCTGTTACGGGAAGAGTATCGGGGTATTGCACGCCGTGCAATTCTGTGCAATCATCCTCCGCACGATTTTCCGCCGGCCCGGAACGCATCCGATTATCCGGGGTCATCGAGTTTTCTTTTTCAGAATCCGAATACATTTTGTTTTCTCCTTATTTTTTTTATTCCGGTACGATTTCTGCGATTCAATTGTATCATATACGGATATATTATAATATCAAAAAGTGTCGCCTAATCGCCATCAATAAAATTTGTACGGCGGCTGAATGTGAGAATACCAACATTTTATTAACAAAATATAAATTTCCATTCATAATAACGAAATGACTGTCGATAATAATAGCAGAGCACGCAAGAGCGTACTCGATTAATATAGATTAACCCGTAAAAGAAATAAGAACGGAGATTTTGAAAAAATGGCATCTAATAAGACTCTTGTCCCCGAAGCAAAGGCAGCACTCGATCAGTTTAAAATGGAGGCTGCAAGCGAAGTAGGCGTAAACCTCAAGCAGGGATACAACGGTGAACTCACATCCCGTCAGGCCGGCTCTATCGGCGGTCAGATGGTAAAGAAGATGGTTGAGAAGTACGAGAACGAGATCAAGGCTTCCAAATAACCTCTCCTACGCACAATTCATTTGAAGAAAAACGCCGGTTATCCGGCGTTTTTCTTTGGTAAAAAATATTATTATTTTTCCCGAAGCGGTTGAAATAAGGGGCTCTTTATGATAAAATATTCGATAAAGTAATTTTTACAGGGAAAGCGGAAATAATGGAAGTACGTCGTATTCCGACTTATGGCATGGCATCAAACTGTTATGTTATCTCCGACGGACGCGAGTCTGCGGTCATTGACCCGTCCGCCAAGCTCGAATACATTACGGCAGCGCTTGCCGATGCCGGAACGAAGTTGAAATACATCCTCCTTACTCACGGGCATTTCGACCATACAAAATCGCTCACAAAGCTTCGTGAGGCGACCGGAGCCGAGGTGTGTGTCCATACGGACGATGACGAAATGCTCTCCGATTCGGATAAGAACGCATACAGCCTTTTCAACGCTGGAACGCAGAATGCCAAAAGCGCCGATATATTACTTCATGACGGCGACAGGCTGAAAATAGGCAGCGCAGCTGTCACCGTAATACATACGCCCGGTCATTCCAAGGGCTCCGTGTGCTATCAGACGGGACACGATCTGTTTACCGGAGATACGCTTTTCCTCGACTCCGTGGGAAGAACGGACTTCTACGGATCAAGCGCCGAAGCGCTTTCTCATTCGCTGAAACGTCTTACCGATCTTCCCGGAGACTATACGGTCTATCCCGGACACGGAGAAAGCACCTCGCTTGAACGTGAAAGACAGCATAATCCTTATCTGAAATGTATCGATTGAATTGAAAGGTGAACTTTATGGATTACAACAGACTTGCGGAGCTTCTTTTTCCCGATGTTACGCTCACACCGGAGGAGATTGAAAAAAGATATCCCGAAAGAAATCTGCCCGAAGGCGCAAAGGTTACACGTCTGGCTCCGAGCCCGACGGGCTTTATGCATTTCGGAACGCTTTTTCCCGCACTGACAAACGAACGTCTTGCGCATCAGTCGGGCGGAGTATTCTTCCTCAGAATCGAAGATACGGACTCAAAAAGGGAAGTCGCCGGCGCGGAGAAGGATCTTATAGATACTCTTGCGTATTACAAAATAAACTTTGACGAAGGCGCGACCGAAAGCGGCGAGATCGGCGATTACGGTCCGTACCGCCAGAGCGAGAGAGCGGAAATTTACCACGTTTACGCAAAAAAGCTTGTTGCCGAAGGGAAAGCATACCCGTGCTTCACGACCGAGGAAGAGCTTGAAGCGCTCAACGCGATCGATAAGAAAGCCGAGATAAAGAGCAAGGATTGGAATACCGAAGCGCAGAAGCAGCATGAGCAGATGCTCAGACAGCGCGAATTTACAATAGAAGAAGTCGAAGAAAACCTGAAAAACGGCAACCCGTTTGTTTTGAGAATACTTGCTTCGGGAGACGGAGAAAATAAGGTGTTCTGCACGGATCTTGTGCGCGGAAAGCTTGAACTTCCCGAGAATGAAGAGGACTTTGTCCTCCTGAAATCCGACGGTATTCCGACGTATCATTTCGCTCATGCGGTTGACGACCATCTCATGCGGACGACCCACGTTATCCGCGGCGAGGAATGGCTGCCGAGCCTCTCCAAGCATATTCAGCTTTTCTCGTATCTCGGATTCAAAATGCCCAAGTATCTCCACCTTTCGCAGCTCATGAAGATGGACGGTACATCGAAGAAGAAGCTTTCGAAGCGCGACAACGGCGCGGCGCTTTCCGATTATAAAGCAAGCGGATATCCTCCGGCAGCGGTGCGTGAATATGTAATGACGCTTCTCAATTCGAATTTCGAGGATTGGCGGCGCGCAAATCCGGGCGAGGATATCGACGCATTCCCGTTCTCAGTAAAGAAAATGAGCTCTTCCGGCTGCCTCTTCGATTTCGATAAGCTGAACGACGTTTCGAAAAACGTAATCTCCGCGATGAGCGCGGACGAGGTGTACAGCGGAGTCTGCGGATGGGCAAAGGAGTACGATCCGGAATTTGCCGATCTTCTTGCGGACCGCGAATTTGCCGTATCGGTCTTTTCGATCGGACGCGGCGGCAAAAAGCCCCGCAAGGACATCACAAATTGGAGCGGCATTAAAGCTTACGCGGGCTTCTTCTACGATAAGTATTTCGAAATCGAAGACGCATACCCTGAGAATTTCTCCCGTGAAGACATAAGAGCGATACTCAATATGTTTATTTCCTCGTTCGATCCGTCGGATTCACGCGACGATTGGTTTGCAAAGATCAAATCCGCAGCCGCCGCAAACGGCTTTGCCGCCGATACCAAGGAATATAAGGCAGAGCCCGAAAAATTCAAAGGAAGTATCGCGGACGTAAGCATGTTTATCCGCGTCGCGGTCACGGGAAAAGTCAATTCCCCCGATCTTTACGATGTAATGCAGATCCTCGGACGCGGCAAAGTCGAGGCAAGGATAAATTCTATGATAAAGGAGTTGTAACATGGCGGAGAAAAGTAATTTTATTCATGATTTTATAGATGAGGAGATCGCCGAAGGGAAGTACAAATACGGCGATATCCAAACACGTTTTCCCCCCGAACCCAACGGATACCCTCACATAGGACATGCCAAGGCTTTGTTTATCGATTTTTCCACCGCGGAAAAGTACGGCGGAAAATGCAATCTCCGCTTTGACGACACGAACCCCACAAAAGAAGATACCGAGTATGTCGATGCGATCAAGGAAGACATCCGCTGGCTCGGATTCGAATGGGACAAATGCTGCTACGGATCATCGTATTTCGGAATATGCTACGATTTGGCGGTAAAACTTATCAAAAAAGGACTCGCTTATGTATGCGAGCTTTCAAAGGATGAAATGCGCGAATATCGCGGCACCCTGACCGAACCCGGCAAAAACAGTCCCTACCGCGACCGCTCCGTTGAAGAAAACCTCGATTTGTTTGAGAGAATGAAAAAAGGAGAATTCAACGACGGTGAAAAGACACTGCGTGCAAAGATCGATATGACGTCTCCGAATCTGAATATGCGTGATCCGGTTATTTACAGAATAATCAAGAATATTCCGCATCACCAGACCGGTCACGAATGGTGCATCTACCCAATGTACGATTTTGCGCATCCGATACAGGATGCCGTTGAAGGGGTCACGCACTCGCTCTGCTCCCTCGAATATGAGGCTCACAGACCCCTTTACAATTGGGTCGTCGATAACTGCGAATTTGAGCACAAGCCCCGTCAGATAGAATTCGCCCGATTGAATCTCACGAATACCGTCATGTCAAAGAGAAAGCTCCGCGAGCTTGTGGAAAACGGTCTTGTTGACGGCTGGGACGATCCCCGTATGCCCACGCTCTGCGCACTTCGCAGACGCGGATACACTCCGCAGTCGATAAAGAACTTTCTCACACGCGCGGGAATCGCAAAGACGGATTCCATGATAGATTACGCTCTTCTTGAATACTGCATCCGCGAAGAGCTTAACGAAAATGCGCCTCGCCGTATAGCGGTTCTTGATCCTGTAAAAGTGATTGTGGACAATTATCCGGAGGATAAGACCGAATTCTTTACTCTTCCGAATCACCCCGCAAAGCCCGAAATGGGGAACCGTCAGGCGGCGTTCACACGGGAGATCTACATTGACCGCGACGATTTTGCACTTGTTCCGCCGCCTAAGTTCTTCCGCCTCAAACCCGACGGAGAAGTGCGTCTTATGGGAGCGTATATCATAAAGTGCGGCAATATCGTAACCGATGCCGAGGGCAACGTGACGGAAATCCACGTCACAGCCGATCTTGAAACGGGAACGGGAATGCCCGCTGACGGACGAAAGATAAAGGGAACCGTTCATTGGGTCTCCGCTTCAAACTGCGATGATATAACCGTGATGCTTTACGATAAGCTGTTTACCGTAAAAAATCCCGACGATATCCCCGAGGACAAAACATATAAGGATTATATAAATCCCGAAAGCCTCAAAGTGCATTCGGGCGCTAAGGCGGAAAAAGGAATCCTCGAAGAAAGCGAAAAGAGTTTTCAGTTTGTCAGATGCGGATATTTCGTAAAAGATTCGAAGAATCCGTCTGTGTTCAACAGAACGGTTTCTCTCAAGGACGGATACCGTCCGGAATAATGCCCGCAATGCGCCGGGAGCCGGATAAAAACTTCGGCTTCCGGCTGCTTTTTGAGTTAATAAAACTTTTGGACGCTGATATTTTTTCGATAATCGGGAAAAATAATTTTTGAAAAGAAAAATTATTTGACCGAAAAATATTGACAATTCACAGCGAATGTGATATCATATTTAGGCGTGTTAAGCAATATGATCCATTAGCTCAGTAGGTAGAGCACATGACTTTTAATCATGGTGTCCGGAGTTCGACTCTCCGATGGATCACCATTGAAGTATAATCCGAACTTTTTGTTCTTTTTCGGAACAATGTTTGGATGTACAAAAGAACACCGAGTAGAGTAATAAACTCCGCCCGGTGTTTTTTCTTCATGAAATCAGACTACCTCGACATAAATCCCCGCAAGCTCGGCAAGCGGATGAAATACGGCGTTTACCGTGCCGCGCGTGCAGACGTAGGTCACACCGTCCTGTGCGTAATATCTGCCGCTCTCGAGCGCCATGTTGCCGCCGTAGGAGATAGGGTCGCACCTTCGCCCCGTCGTGCGTCTCTTCAATGCGCAATACGCGCATAAATGCTTTCCATGCCACGCACTGTGGTTTTCGCCCGATCATTAATTTAGAGTTGTCTTAATCTTGGGCTTGACAGGCGAGCCGGAATCTGTTATACTTGATACGAGGCCGTTAACTGCGGAGGGAATCTTGGGCATTATGACCCTTGCCGACTGATACAGTTTAGCGGCTTCTTTTCTTTTTATGTAATAAAGAGCCGTCTGCCCGCTGCTTCTCCTGTTGATCGCGTTTGTAAGCAGAGCGGTGGCCGCGTTTTCTTCCGTATATGCTCGTTACGGCATTGCTGTCTATTACAAGTGAGATCACTTCAACTTCCGCCGTGCCAACGCTCTCCGCACTTACCGAAAGCAAAAAGCTCCGGATATCCGGAGCTTTTTCGATTGAGCCGAAAAGCAGATTATTCGATTTCCGATTTGAGCGAACGGGTGAAGAGACGTGAAAGCTCTTCTCGGATGTCGGCGTTTTTGTAAAGTATATTGTATACGGCACGGCAGATCGGTATCTCAACACCGTATCGGTCGGCAAGCACCATCATCGCATCGGCGGTGTAGTAGCCTTCCGCAAGCTGATCGTACTTTTCGCCTTTAACAAGCATTTCGCCGAACATTCTGTTGTGGCTGTATTCCGAGAAAACAGTGGCTTCATAATCACCGAGGTGGCAGAGACCGTAAGCGGACAGCTCGTTTCCGCCCATTGCCTTTATAAGACGTGCAATTTCGCGCGTTCCGCGTGACATAAGCGCACCCTTGAAAGACCGAGCCCGTCAAGCATTCCCGCCGCGATTCCGATAACATTCTTTGAAGCGGCGCCGATCTCGTTTCCGAGAAGATCCTGACCGTAGTAATATCTTATGAGATCGCTCGAAAACTCCGCTACCAAGCGGTGCTTTACATCTTCATCCTTGCTGTCGATAACCATACAGTTGGGATGCCCTTTGTAGAATTCCTGAACGTGCCCGGGACCGATCCAAACCGCGACGCGGCATGACGGATCGAGATTTTCTTCGGCAATTTCCGAAAGACGGCGTCCCGTGCCGGTTTCGATCCCTTTCATGCAGAGCACAAATGTCTGATTCTTTATTTCGTAAGGCTTGATTTCCCCGAGAAGCCCGCGGAGAGCCTGAGAACCTATCGATACGATGATCGTTTCCGCATCGGACAGCGCATCGTCAAGGGAAGTGGTGAGCGTCATTGAATCGCTTAACGAAATCAGATTGTTCTTCCGTGTTTGAAGCAATTCCTGCATCTGAGGCGCATTGCTTTTTCCGTACAGCTTTACATTGTGTCCGATACTGTCAAGATACCAGGCGATAAAAGTTCCCCATCTTCCGCAACCTATAACCGTAATATTCATATGTATAACCTGCCTTTATTCGTCTTTGCCTTCAGCGTTGAACTGCGGCATGTAGCTTTCTTTCGGAGATTCTTTCTTTCTTCTTTTACGGCTGACGGCAAGATAAACGATCATTGCAGCCGCATATACTGCCGTGTATATAAGCATAACGATAACGGATGCCGAAGCGTTTCTCGCAAAGCCGCCCCACGCAATGAACACCGTGTAGAAAATAACCGTTACTACAATAAAATGAAGCGCTACCCGAAGCGGCGTGCCGAATTTTTCCGAGGCGAGCAGAAGATTTGCCGCACTTAAAGCAACGCAGAAAAGCAATATCATGTAAAGACTCTGCAGCGTCGGAATAAGTCCGGACTTTCCGGAGACAAGCGCTCCCGCAGAATAGAGAACAAGAACCGCGACCGTATTGTAAATACACGCCTCGGTCAGTATTTTTTTCACTGCCGTCGAGAATTTCAACAAAAACACCCCTCAAAATCGGATATGCCGCCGATATTATTATGCGGCCCGTGCTTTATAAACACATATTCATGATCATTATATCACATCCCGGTATAAAATTCAATCTCGGCGGGGTTATTTTTATCTAATCTAATGAATTATCGGGAATCATGACCTTTTTGCTCTGCATTTTTCCGGACACTTTTTCCGTCACGGCACGATGGGAAGAAAGAAATTCCGTAATGGCATATATGTCGATCCATATCTGATTATTGCCGTCCTTCTGGCTTTTATCGAATATGAGCTGCAGTCCGAAGTGAAGATGAGGAACGTTTATATTGTTTACGTTTTCCTTCGTGCTGTATCCGGTCATTCCGAGGTACCCGATGACCTCACCGGCATCTACGATCTTTCCCTCGTATATATCCTCATACGGATTGTCTTTTCTGAGGTGAGCATAATAATAGTATCGTTTTCCATCAAACGAACGTATTCCGATTCGCCATCCGCCGAATCTGTTCCATCCGCAGGCTTCCACATATCCGCCTTCGACCGCGATTATCGGAGTTCCGACGGAGCCCATCAGATCGTGACCGAGATGATTGCGGCGGTAGCC
>URSW01000052.1 GCA_900550625.1 uncultured Eubacteriales bacterium | reverse complement strand
GACCGGACGCGATTACGATATCGTTGCGATGATCCTGCCCGACAGAGAGAGGCTCGATGAGGAAAATCCCGACGGATATTCCGAAGAGCTTGTCCGCGAAAAGCTCACCGAGGCTGTCAAGCAGGCAAATTCCATGGTTCAGCAGTACAAGCGGATCAAGAAATTCCTCGTGCGCAGCGAAGAATTCCCGAAAAACACTTCAAAGAAGATCAAGCGCGCGGGACTTCTCGAGGAAGCGATCGCACAACTCGAGAACGCCGAAGAAAAAGCCGGAGAATAAAGTTATATTCAAAATCCCTTCGCATACCGTGTATGCGAAGGGATTTTCCGTTATTCACATATTTGCGCATCCGTCATGAGATCGGCGGTATATGAGATAATCTCCGTCTATGTCATGATTTGATGCACTTCGTTCCAAAACTTTTGGCGGTGAATGTTCTCCCCGTCGTACACATACCGATATTGCACCGCGCGTATCCGAAAAGTGAATCGGTCGATTGGCTAAGCCAACCGACCGACTAAACGAAATCACATAGACCTCACGCGCATCTTTGCCGACTTGCTTTTACCCATACCTACAGGCACGGAAACTCAAAGCCGTATAGCGCCAAAATGCCCTTCAGTTCTTCATTCTCCTTTTCCGAAAGCTTGATAAATTTGTTTTTGTTCTTCCAATATACGACGGGGCAGGAATCGCACGCAAAGCAGAAGCGCTCCGTTCCGTTCATAACGACCGAAACATCGTCCGAAAATCCGCATGACGGATCATCGGAATACAGCCTTTTTCCGTCAAGAAGATCGCAAATCCGCGACAGATCACGTCCGGCTATGTCGGCTCAGTCCATCGCCTTGTAGGCGCCGTCCTGAATGTACATTGCCTTCGGCTCCTTGGTGGGCTCGCCTTCTGCGTTCCATGTCATGCTTCCGGTAACACCGTCAACGGTGATTTCGGTCATGACAGCCTTGAGCTTGTTGCAGAGGTCGGATGCGGAGATATTCGCATCGGTGACATTTGCCTTTTCAAGCGCAGCCTTGATGGTGTATACAGCGTCGTATCCGTCAGCCGCAAACTGATCGGGAGTCTCGTCGTTGTAAGCAGCCTTGTATGCCGCAGTGAACTTAACGGTCTTGTCATCCTTTGCGTCTGCGGCGAAAGGAGTAAGAAGCATTACGCCGTTTGCAAGGGCAGCGTCATCCTTGAGCTGGGAGATAACTCCGTCGAGTCCGTCGCAGCCGAAGAACTTGACATCGAGACCTGCGGTATCCGCCTGCTTAAGTATAAGCGCAGCCTCCTGATAGTAAATAGGGAGGAATACAAGTTCGGCGCCGCTGTCCTTTATCTTCTGAAGCGCAACTGAGAAGTCGGACTTGTTGTCGGAGGTGAATGCCTGGCTCTCGACAACCTCGATGCCCTCAGCCTTGCACTCTGCCGCAAACTTCTCGTAAATACCGCTCGAGTATACGTCGGAGCTGTCGTAAACGGCAGCGACCTTGGTCGCAAGAGAATTTTCCTTTATATAACGTGCGGATGCGGTTCCCTGATCGGGATCGTTGAAGCAGATACGGAATGCGTTGTCGTATTTCGTGCACTCAACGGCTGAACCCGAAGGAGTGAGCAGAAACATGTTGTCGTCATGAGCGTTGTCCTTGACCGCCTTGCAGGGGGTGGAGGTAACAGTTCCCATGAGAATCTGCATTCCGCTGTCCTTCAGTTTATTGTACGCGTTGACAGCCTTCTCGGGATCGTTTTCGTCGTCCTCGAAGGAAAGCTCAAGCTTCAGTCCGTTCACGCCGCCGGCGTCGTTTATCTCCTTAACCGCAAGAGACGCGCCGTTCTTTACGGATGTTCCGTAGGAGGCAGCACCGCCGGTCGTAGGACCCACTCCGCCGATCTTGATGGTGTCGGAAGAACCGCCTGTTTTGCCGCCGCAGGATATGAGGGATCCGGCAAGAAGCAGAGCCGCCGTTGCAAGTGAAAGTATTTTCTTCATCATCTACATCCTCCATGAATTAAGATACAATAATACACTTTCAAAGACGGATTGTCAACAGATTTTTTCGTTTCCGCCGTTGTCATATTACATGAAATTTTGCGAATAAAAGCCTAATTTTTTAACGCAGCCTGTATATTTAGGTGACTTTCGGCAATATTTGCCCTTCGAAGCAGCAAAGCGGCGACCGCGCATCGGACAAAGGCGGGCGCTGTTTCGGCGAAATGAATATTCAGGATAAATCATGAATTTTTATGCACACATTTTACGATCATGACTTTTCGCATACGGTTTATCACCGCAAACAGCTCCTGCTTGCGCGGAAGATCGAGAAAGCGTTCGCAGTTCGTGAAATAAGACGACCAAACTGTATCAAGCCCTTCGCTGTCCATACCCGTATCCATGATCTTCCGATACAGCTTATCGATCTCGCCGGGAAGATCGACCTCGTGATTTTTATTTGATATTTCCAGATACCTCAGCATAAATCCGAGCGCATCAAGCTGCGCTGACGTTATGATGTCGTGCAGTCCGCGAACGTCGATCTTCTCATCCCCGATCGTGATAATACCCATGTCGGATACTTCAAGCTTCTCGCTTCCGCTCCCCTCAGGATAAGAGGAAAAATGATCGGAATAAAGTTTTCTCTGCTGAGTCCATTCCACTTCGGGAGGCTGATCCTGCGTTATTCCGTGATCGCGGCAGATTCTTTTTGATTCCTCCGTCACATCGTGTATCAGATAATCGTCCATCATGTAAACTTTATCGGCAACGTAAAGATATTCTCCGCTTCCGCCGATAACAAGGATCGTCGATATTCCCTGCGTTTTGTAAAGCTCGCCCGCACGGTCGGTAAACGGCGTGATCGGTTCCTTCTTTATAAGCTCCTTCATCATGCGGTCGCGGATCATGAAGTTCGTTGCGCTTCTGTCCTCGTCGATCAGGAGAAGCTTCGCGCCGCAGTCAACCGCCTCCATAATGTTCGCCGCCTGTGAAGTCGAGCCGGAGGCGTGATCCGTCGAGAAATCGGACGTATCTCCGCCGGGAAGCCACTTTATAAACGGAGCGATGTTGACGTGCTTTACGCTTCTTCCGTCCTCGGCGGATACGGTAACGGCGCTGCCGTCGGCTATGCAGAGCTCGCGCCCGTCTCCGACGGCATGATCGTAAATCCCGGCAGAGATCGCATCAAGCACGGTTGATTTGCCCGAATATCCGCCGCCGGTAATGACCGTCACGCCTTTTCTGATCCCCATTCCGCGCACGCCGCAGACCTCGATCTCGTCGTCCGGCGTCGATCTGAACGGTATGGCGTCTGTCATCGGGAGATCGGTCCCCTTCGCTCTCGGCAGAATACTTCCGTTGGCGATAAACGCGCAGTAATCGCTGTTTTTCAGCCAGCTGCGGACAGCATTCTGCTTTTCGGCGAGCTTCAGAGCTTCCTCAAAGGACGTCGGATCAAACTCCGTGATGAATCTGTCTACTGCATCCGGAAGATCGCGGCAAAGCATCCGAAGCGTCCTGCGAATCTTGCGTTTCGGGAGCTGTACCAGCATCCGTATGCACAGACACATTTTCGGAAGGCGCGTTATCCCGTCGTCCAAAAGAATAACCTTGTTTTTGCTCAGATAGTCGTAGTCCCGCTGCGGACACAGCGCAAAGTATACGGTGTTGCGGTAAAGTACCTCGCCGCCCGGGCGGTAAAGATAATATTTCCCGTTTTCGCTGTCGGGACGGCTTCGGTTATAAAGCTCGGCGTTAAGCCCGTCGATATACGGAGCAAATTTACGCAGGCAGTGATCGGCTGCTGCTATAGCCGAAGTATGCGACTGCAGCGTATCCTCTTCCATGCTCAGCTTTTCAATCGGGATATTGATCGTAACCGTCGGCTTATCCTGCGCCAATTTGTGTGTTCCCGTGATTTTGAATCCGATATCTTCATTATAATATATCGGGTCAAAGCATTTATCCGGCGCAGCCGTCAATCGTTCGGGATCAACGACAAAAAGTTCGGCGTCGTACATTTCCGGATATGTATGTGTATCCTGATCCATGTTTCTGAGAAAATATGCAAGTCTCTTCAAAAGCATTCCCCCTTTTTTAAGTCGAGTTTTTCGTTTGTTCGGCTTTGCCCGTGCGGCAAAGCGCGCAGACACAAAATCCCCTTTCGTTTTCCGGGCATCGCCGCGCGCTCCGCTTTCACCGGGCAGCACGCCGGAAATTCCGGCTTTGCGGCACAGTCCGTTTTTTTCGGTATGTAATCGGCTCTGCCGCACAATATCGGGAGAAAAATAAAAGGCGCCCCGCCGGGACGCCGTTTACAATAAAAAACACACCCGGTTCCGGATGTGTACGTTCTTTAGACTTTACCGCAGAACACCGTCTGATTTGGAGAGCCGTATGACATCCGACAAAATTATGCGTTTCATGTCAACCCCTCCTATCCGAGCAAGTCTGAATTTTTTACCGTATCAAGTATACCATACCTCCCGCTCCGTGTCAAGGGGTAATTTCCCTTCTGCGGCAAAACGCCGGATTATTAGTCCCAGTTCCTGCGCCCTTGCTCCGATGTGCGGCGGCGCTCCGCGCGCCGGATATAAAAATATAATATGTAAAATCCCCGTCGCCGCACACCGCCCGAAGAAAGCCCTCCTCGGCGCTTTCGGTGCGCAAATCCGGCTATTTCGCAAAAAACGGAAAAATAACTTGACAAGCGCAGACGGCGGTGTTATAATGTGATGTACGCTTTTATAAGGGTATTTGTATCTTTGCGCTTTCGCGCGGCAAAAATACCTGCGTATCCTTTTTATGATACCTCTCGCGGGCATCTCTCGTCCGCGGTCGTATATAAACAAATCTTTCAAGAAGGAGGAAGACAATGCCGACCTTTAACCAGCTTGTGAAACAGGGACGTCAGAAGAAGACTTACAAGTCCAAGACTCCCGCAATGCAGACCGGCTTCAACACCATCAAGAACAAGCCGATCGCTCTGAGCGCACCTCAGAAGCGCGGTGTCTGCACCAAGGTTTCCACCACCACGCCGAAGAAGCCGAACTCCGCTCTCCGTAAGGTAGCCCGTGTTCGTATGACGAACGGTATGGAGGCATGGACCTACATCCCCGGTATCGGACACAATCTGCAGGAACACTCTGTCGTGCTCATCCGCGGCGGACGTGTACGCGATCTCCCCGGTGTACGTTACCACATCATCCGCGGCACCCTCGATACGCAGGGCGTAAGCGGACGCAACCAGTCCCGCTCCAAGTACGGAGCAAAGCGCGCAAAGAAATAAGCGCCGCTCGAATCCTTTTTCCTATCACTGACGCTGTAATATGATTTGTTTATATACGGCTGACCGATAGGCATTTACGGAATTTTATTTCGAGTACCAATGATCTCATATTTTTTAATGAAGGAGGGAATTTCAGTGTCTAGAAGAGGTCAGATTGCAAAGAGAGACGTTTTACCGGATCCGCTTTACAATTCGAAGCTTGTAACCAAGCTCATCAACAACATCATGCTCGACGGCAAGAAGGGCGTTGCCCAGAAAATCGTTTACGATTCTTTCAAGATCATCGAGGAAAAGACGGGTCTCAATCCTCTTGAAGCCTTCACCGAAGCACTTGAAAACGTCATGCCCGTACTTGAAGTCAAGGCTCGCCGTGTCGGCGGCTCTACCTATCAGGTACCTATGGAGGTTCGCGCTGAGCGCCGCCAGACCCTCGGTCTGCGTTGGATGACTCAGTACTCCCGCCAGAGAAGCGAAAAGACTATGGCGGAGCGTCTTGCAAACGAGATAATCGATGCAAAAGGCGGAGCAGGCGGAGCATTCAAAAAGAAAGAAGAAACGCACAGAATGGCAGAAGCGAACAAGGCGTTTGCTCACTACAGATATTGATCTGCGCGTTGAAGAAGGAGAAAAACTGTATCAATGCCAAGAGAGTATTCACTTGAGCGCACAAGAAATATCGGCATCATGGCTCACATCGATGCCGGAAAAACCACCACTACCGAGCGTATTCTTTTCTACACCGGACGTACTCACAAGCTCGGTGAGGTTCACGAGGGTGCCGCTACGATGGACTGGATGGAGCAGGAGCAGGAGCGCGGTATAACCATTACCTCCGCTGCTACGACTTGCTTCTGGGGCGGTGAGAAGAACCAGTACCCCAAGCACCGTATCAACATCATCGACACTCCCGGTCACGTTGACTTCACCGTAGAAGTCGAGCGTTCGCTCCGTGTTCTCGACGGCTCCGTCACCGTTCTTTGCGCTAAGGGCGGAGTTGAGCCGCAGTCCGAAACGGTTTGGCGCCAGGCGGACAAGTACCATGTTCCGCGTATGGCATACGTCAACAAGATGGACATCATGGGCGCGGATTTCTACCGCGTCGTCCAGATGATGAAGGACCGTCTCAAGGCTAACGCCGTGCCGATTCAGCTCCCGATCGGCGCCGAGGATTCGTTCCGCGGTATTATTGATCTCATCAATATGGAAGCAGACATCTACTACGACGATCTCGGCAAGGATATGCGTGTTGAGCCCATTCCGGAGGATATGCGCGAGAAGGCCGAGGAGTACAGGAATGCCATGATCGAGGCGGTTGCCGAATCCGACGAGGAGCTTTTCGAAAAGTTCTGCGCGGGCGAGGAGCTTACCGTCGAGGAGATCAAGTCCGCACTCCGCAAGGAGACCATTGCGAACACGATCGTTCCCGTCGTATGCGGAACCTCTTACAAGAACAAGGGTGTCCAGAAGCTTCTTGACGCGATCATCGACTACATGCCTTCCCCGCTCGACGTTCCGCCGATCTCCGGCGTAACTCCCGACGGCGAGGAGCAGGTACGTCATTCGAGCGACGAAGAGCCTTTCGCCGCTCTCGCATTCAAGATCATGACCGACCCGTACGTCGGAAAGCTCTGCTTCTTCCGCGTATATTCCGGTACGGTCGAGGCGGGCTCCAACGTATACAACTCCGTAAAGAATGCCAAGGAGCGCTGCGGACGTATACTTCAGATGCACGCAAATGAGCGTCAGGACATCGAAAAATGCTACTCCGGTGATATCGCCGCAATGGTAGGTCTCAAGAACACCTCTACCGGTGATACCCTCTGCGACGAAGCACATCCCATTATCCTTGAGTCCATGGAGTTCCCGGAGCCGGTTATCCGTGTTGCGATCGAGCCCAAGACCAAGGCAGGTCAGGAGAAAATGGGTCTTGCCCTTGCAAAGCTTGCGGAAGAAGATCCGACCTTCAAGACCTACACCGATGAAGAGACCGGACAGACGATTATCGCCGGAATGGGCGAACTCCACCTGGAGATCATTGTTGACCGTCTTCTCCGCGAATTCAAGATTGAGGCAAACGTAGGCAGACCTCAGGTGTCCTACAAAGAGACGATCCGCAAGACCGTCGATCAGGATACCAAGTATGCCCGTCAGTCCGGCGGTAAGGGTCAGTACGGTCACTGTAAGATCATCATTGAGCCCAACGAGCCCGGTAAGGGTTACGAATTCATCAACAAGATCGTCGGCGGTGCTATTCCGAAGGAATACATCCCCGCCGTTGATGCAGGTATTCAGGGCGCTATGCAGAACGGTGTCCTCGCAGGCTACGACGTAGTAGACGTAAAGGTAACTCTTTACGACGGTTCGTACCACGAGGTCGACTCTTCCGAAATGGCATTCAAGATCGCCGGCTCCATGGCCTTCAAGGAGGCTATGCGCAAGGCAGATCCCGTGCTCACCGAGCCTATCATGAAGGTCACCATCATCACTCCCGACGAATACCTCGGAGATGTTATCGGTGACGTCAACTCGCGCCGCGGTCAGATCCAGACGATGGAGAACATCCCGGGTGCGACACAGATCACAGCGATGATTCCGCTTGCGGAAATGTTCGGATATGCAACCGAGCTGCGTTCGAGAACGCAGGGCCGCGGTCAGTATTCTATGGAGCCGAGCCACTTTGCAGAGGTTCCGAAGAGCATTCAGGAAGCGATCATCAAGCAGAAAACCGGTCAGTAATCCGGTTCAACGAACAAAAATTATTTTTAGGAGGATTTTCCAATGGCAAAGGCACATTTTGAAAGAACCAAGCCCCACGTTAATATCGGTACCATCGGTCACGTTGACCACGGTAAGACCACTCTGACTGCGGCTATCACCAAAACTCTTTCTCTCGAAAACGGTAATATCGAATTCATGGCATATGACCAGATCGATAACGCTCCCGAAGAGAGAGCTCGCGGAATCACAATCAACACCCGTCACGTTGAGTATGAGACCGCAGCACGTCACTATGCACACGTTGACTGCCCCGGCCACGCCGACTACGTTAAGAACATGATCACCGGTGCTGCTCAGATGGACGGCGCTATCCTCGTTGTTGCAGCTTCCGACGGTCCTATGCAGCAGACCCGTGAGCACATCCTTCTCGCTCGTCAGGTTGGCGTTCCTGCAATCGTTGTTTACCTCAACAAGACCGACCTCGTTGACGACGAAGAGCTCCTCGAGCTTGTAGAGATGGAAGTTCGTGAGCTTCTCAACGAGTACGACTTCCCGGGCGACGATATTCCGATCATCCGCGGCTCCGCTCGTGCTGCTCTCGAAGCTCCCAACGACATCAACGATCCTGCATACGACTCCATCAAGGAGCTCATGAAGGCTGTTGACGAGTATATTCCTACTCCCGCTCGTAAGACTGACGAGCCCTTCCTCCTCCCTGTCGAGGACGTATTCTCCATCTCCGGACGCGGAACCGTTGCTACCGGACGTGTTGAGCGCGGTACCGTTAAGGTTTCCGACACCGTTGAGATCATCGGTCTCACCGAGGAGAGAAAGACCACCGTTATCACCGGTGTTGAGATGTTCCACAAGCAGATGGATCAGGCAGAAGCAGGAGACAACGTAGGTCTTCTTCTCCGCGGTATCGCGAAGAACGAGATCGAGCGCGGCCAGGTTCTCTGCAAGCCCGGCTCCATCAATCCCCATACCAAATTCCATGGCCAGGTGTACGTCCTGTCCAAGGACGAAGGCGGCCGTCATACCCCCTTCTTCAACAAC
>URSW01000051.1 GCA_900550625.1 uncultured Eubacteriales bacterium | reverse complement strand
ATCCGATGTTGCGCGCCGCGCGCTCGGCTTCCTCGATCGAGTGGGTTATGACGGAGGGGAGCACCGGCTCGCCGAGGCGCTCGCAAAGCTCCTTGAATTTTTCGCGGTCCTCCGCCATATCTATCGATTCGGGGCTTGTGCCAAGCAACTCCGTCTGGCACTCGGCAAGTATTCCCTTCCGCTCAAGCTGCATTGCGAGATTCAGACCCGTCTGTCCGCCGATTCCGGGAAGGATTGCGTCCGGGCGCTCATATCTGATGATCTTCGCCACATATTCGAGCGTCAGAGGCTCCATGTAGACCTTATCCGCCATCGTCGTGTCGGTCATTATAGTAGCGGGGTTGGAGTTCACGAGTATTACCTCGTATCCCTCTTCGCGCAGCGCAATGCACGCCTGCGTTCCGGCGTAGTCGAATTCCGCCGCCTGTCCGATAACGATAGGTCCCGAGCCTATAACAAGTACTTTCTTTATATCGCTTCTCTTAGGCATCGGCGTTCTCCTTCATCATATTTATAAATTTATCGAAAAGGTATGTGCTGTCCTGCGGGCCCGGTGCGCTCTCGGGGTGATACTGCACACTGAACACGCGGTCCTTCTTTGACTCAACCCCTTCAACGGTGCCGTCGAGAAGGTTTATGTGGGTGACTTCAAGTCCGGTTCCGGCAAGGCTCTCCTCATCGACCGCGTAGCTGTGATTCTGGCTTGTGATTTCAAGCTTTCCGGTCTCGAGATTTTTCACCGGGTGATTTCCTCCGCGGTGTCCGAACTTCAGCTTGTACGTCCGTGCCCCGTATGCAAGACTTATCATCTGATGTCCGAGGCAGATCCCGAATATCGGGTACCTGCCTCTCAGCTCGCGCACAAGCTCGATCACGGGAGTTACGTCCTCGGGATCGCCCGGTCCGTTCGACAGGAAAATACCGTCGGGCTTCATCTTCTCTATTTCCGATGATGCCGTATTCCACGGAACCACCGTGACATTGCAGCCGCGGGCGTTAAGGCTCCGCACGATGTTGAGCTTTATTCCGCAATCGACGGCGACAACATTGAATTTGTGATTCGATGTGCGCGAATACCATTTTTTGCGGCAGCTGACCTTCGGTACCGCGTCGTGCGGCACCGGCGAGGCGGCGATTATTCTCAGCGCTTCCTCCGTCGGAGTATCCGCCGAGGTTATGAGAACGCGGCGGCTTCCGAGATCGCGTATGCTCCGCGTTATCTTTCTGGTATCGACTCCGGAGATTCCGGGAATATGGTTTTCCTCAAGTATTTCGGAGAGCGTTTTCGTATAGCGGAAATTTGAAGGATTGTCGTTGTATTCTCTCACGACAAGTCCGCCGATCGTCGGAGTGCGGCTTTCGAAATCCTCGTCGGCGATGCCGTAGTTTCCGATGAGCGGATATGTCATGACGACAGTCTGGTTTGTGTATGAAGGATCGGATATTATCTCCTGATATCCGACCATCGAAGTGTTGAAAACTATCTCGCAGACGCTCTGCACCTCCGTATCGCCGAATCCGTATCCGTAATATTCGGCTCCGTCCTCAAGGACGATCTTTCTGTCAAAATCCCTTCTCATATCAATCTCCGTTCTGCCGTGCCCGGCTCCGATAAATTTCATGCTTCTCGTGATTCCGGCTGCATCTGCCCGTGCGGGAGCGTCGCAATATGCTTTCCGTACACCGTATCCGCATCAAACGGTGTCGCGCGTCCCTTCGACCTGAATTTTTCAGGATCGACCGTATAGGCTTCGCCGAGATCGAACACCGCGTATGCTTCGTCGGTATCTATCCCGAACCGCCTTGCGGGAGCGGTGCTCATAGCCTCCGTGAGCCGCTCAAGGGTAAGCTTTCCCGTTTTCACGAGCTTCGTGTACAGCACGGGAAACGCACATTCAAGTCCGACGACGCCCATCAGACTTCCTTCAAGTCCGCGCGATTTTTCCTCGCGGCTGTGCGGCGCGTGATCCGTAGCCACCATGTCGATGCTGCCGTCGGCAAGCCCTTCAACAAGTGCGTCGCGGTCGTCAGGCGTTCTGAGCGGCGGATTCATCTTGAATCGCCCGTCCTCGCGTATGTCGTCCTCGCTCAGCACAAGATAGTGCGGCGCCGTCTCGCAGGTCACGTCAAGACCGCTTTTCTTCGCCTGTCTGATGATATCAAGGCTTTTCGCGGTCGATATATGGCAGACATGGTATGCACAGCCCGTCTGTGCGCACAGCTCGACATCGCGTTCGATCTGCCTCCACTCCGATTCGGAGGAGATGCCCCGGTATCCGTGCGCTCTCGCGTATGCGCCGTCGTGAATATATCCGCCGTGAAGAAGGGAGTTGTCCTCGCAGTGTGCCGAGATCACTTTGCCGAGTGATCTCGCTTTCTCCATAGCGCTTCTCATTACCGCAGCAGACTGAACTCCTCTTCCGTCATCGGAAAATCCCGCGACATACGGAGCCATGCTCTCCATATCGGAAAGCCTCTCTCCGCCTTCCCCGACCGTGATCGCGCCGAACGGAACAACCTTTACCGCAGCGTCGCGTTCTATAATATCAAGCTGTACTTTCAGATTTTCAAAGCAATCCGGCACCGGGTCGAGGTTAGGCATTGTGCATACAGCGCAGAATCCGCCCGCGGACGCCGCGAGAGTGCCCGCCGAAACCGTTTCTTTATAAGAAAAACCCGGCTCTCGAAGATGTACATGAACATCAACGAAACCGGGAAAAACAAATATATTCGGATTTGAGAAATCGGTATCTGCGGAAACTTCGACGGAATTGCCGATAAGAAAGAAATCATCCTTGAAAACGAAATGCCCATTCCTGTAAACGCCAGCCCTGGTGAACGACAGTTTCATTTTCGCACCTCCGTGAATTTTTTCTATTATACCATGCGTCTTGCGCCGTGTCAATAGAAAAAATCAAAATCACGACGGATTTTTGTAAGCGCCATCGGCACCCCTGCGGTCAGGAAAGTTATTTTCATATTCCGCTCTGCATTTTGCGCATTCCTCGGCATACAAACGAACTCCCCCTGATCCATCCCGGACAAAAGTCCGCTTAAGCTAGGGAGATTTCAAAGCGTCCGGCAAATCCGGGTATTTCTCGCTATGTGACATCTGCGAGAAAGCGCACGCCGAAAAGTGCCGAATGTGCACCGGACGCTTAATTTTTATTTATACGTTTCCGAAGCTCACGCGAAAGCTTAAAGCCTATACATATTTCGGGGGAATGCTTTCAGCGGACACAAAATAAGTCAGCACGCCGAACGAAGCTTTGCCCGAAGATTTCACGGTGACCGTGAGCCTGCCTTCGATCTCGGGGATTATCCGTCCGACAAAGAATCCGTCTCCGTCGTTCGCAATCAAGAGCCCGGTTTCATCCGCGCCCTCAACCGAAAACGTTACTTCGATTCCGAGATCGCCGAAATCTCCGTCTTCTCCGACAAGGTCGTAATAGTCAAACGTCACCATAAACTCCGTATACTGTCCGGGAGTAAGCGAATAGGTAAATACGTCCGTATCCGTCTCGGAGAGTTCCGCCGAATATATTATTCCGCGCTCGATCTCGGAAGATGTGTCAGATTCTTCGATCTGAACGATACCGTCGGTGGAATAGAGCAGTAAATACTGAAAGACATACGACACTTCTGCGTCATCAGCCGATGTTCCGACTTTGAAGGAGAAGGTCACCAAAATGTCAAGATCGGAAGATTCGGCAGCAAACATTGCCATGAACTCGATGGTATCGTCATAGGCATTATAGTTGCTCCGCCACTCCGTATCCTCCGGCAGTCCCGTCACGGCAGCCGCAATGCTGTTTCTCGAGCCTGCGGGGATCGAATACGTTATCGCGCCCGCGGAGCCTTCGGTCAAACGGAATCTGAACGTATCGGTGTCAAGAAGCCCGTCAAGGGATGCACCGTATACCACGTTATTTTTCGGGATATAGTCATCATCCGTCTCATCGAGATACCGTGACGAGGCGTAATCCTCGGTTTGTGCCTCGAAATCGGAAATTGAAATCTCTGCGCCGAGATTCTCCGAATAAAGCTGCTCGGTGTCCCACGCGGTAGACATGGCGATTCCCGTCATGCTGACGACACCCACGACACGTCCGTTCATATCGATAACGGGGCCGCCGGAATTTCCCGGGATCATGGGAACGTCAAGCATAAGGTATCCCGCGTTCTTTCCGAAGCCGCCGGCTGTCCATGTATAGCCCTGCGCCAGAGCCTCGGTCATCGTTCCGGCGACTCCGTCGGGACTTCCGAAAGCCCAGACCTTTTCATCGCTCTGAGGGGAGCGGTCGCTTATTTCAAGCGGCTTGAGTCCGGACGCATTTATCTTCACCGCCGCCATATCAAGCTCCGCCGAATATCCTGACACATACTCCGCGTCATGCCTTGTTCCGTCGTTGAGAACGACCTCTATTCTCGAAGCTCCCGCAACAACGTGAAGGCAGGTAATGCAGAGCCCGTCCGACGTATATATGAATCCGGAGCCGAGACCGAGCTCGCGTCCCGCGCCGTCATATATGTATATCGTCACAACCGAATCGATGACTGCGTCGTATACTGTGCTGCTGTTGTAAAAATGCATTCCGAGACGCAGGTCCCGGCCTCCGATAACTTCCTTCATCAGAAGCAGGATATCCTTCATGTCGATCTTTTCATCAAGGTTTACGTCCGCCATCTCACGATCGATCTTTTCGTCATATTCGAGCGAAACGCGGATAACGAGAATTACGTCACGAAGATTGATCTTCCCGTCGCCGTTGACATCGCCGTACATTCTGCCTCCCTCGGTGCCGTCTGCAAAAGCGGTCACGGCAAGACAGGAAAACGCAAGTAGAGCGGCAAGAAGTGCTGCGCATATACGTTTCATATATACCTCCTCAAAGGTTATATTTTATTATTATACATGAATCGCAAGTAAATGTCAATTTTTCGCAGGGTATGCCCGCGTTAAAGATCGACGCTTTCAAATCTCTCGTCGGAGACGCGCATCGAAAAATATGTTCCGAATATGTATATCAGAACTCCCGCCGCAAGGACGCACAGATGCAGAATTCTTTTTCCGTCCGCGCCGAGTGAGGCAACGGGCGGAATATGGTGCACGGTCTCGGCGGCGGCGATAAAGAGAAAAGCGCAGACGGAAAAAGCGAGAAAAGGCTTTCCGATCGCGTATGCCGTTTTATAAAACGATGCGAGAAACACGGTATTGAAAAGCGCAAACACGATCAGCACGCACCCGAGGTATGCTGCGGATGCGCCGAGCATGGTGTTGTCGGCGTAAACATCGGAGGTCTTTGCCAGACTGACGCGAAGGAACGAAAACAGGCATATGAGGATAAACGAAATCGCCTGAACGAGGCACACGAAGATATATTTCGCTTTTACCGCTTTCACAAGTGCGGATATCATTTTACATCCTCCTTTTCAAGATGAACCATAACCGTGCCGAGGTCCGGCACGCTGACCTGCTCCGGGGCAAAAAGTGACTCGTCCTCACGGCGTATGAGCATCGTATTCTCCTTCTTTCCTCGGCTTATCCCGAGGGAGTGGGCAAGCTGTGCCACGCTCTCATCTCCCGTGAGTGCGACGAGCCGATAAGAATCCTCGAATCCTTCGCGGCTGGCGAACGCGGCAAGGCGTCCGCTGCGGATATACGCTATATTATCCGCGCACTTGTCGAGATCCTCGGTTATATGGGTCGAAAACAGGATCGCACTTCCCTCCGCGCACAGATCGTTGAAAATTTCGAGAAGCTCGTCACGCGACACGGGATCGAGCCCGCTTGTCGGCTCATCGAGAATCAAAAGCTCCGCACGGTGGGAGAGTGCGAGCGCAAGATTGAATTTCACCTTCATCCCCTCGGAAAGCTGATCGGGTGTTTTGTTCTCATCAAGCGAAAAGCGCGAAAGATATGTGCGGTAAAGTCCGTCGTCCCAATTACGGTAAAAGGTCCGCGTCACCCTGGCGATATCCTTCAGCTTTTTGCGCCTGTAATATCCGACACTGCCCGACGCATAGCCGATGCGCTGCTTGATTTCGGTTTCGTGTTTCGTAAGCTCCATGCCGAAGAT
The DNA here is from genome assembly GCA_900550625.1 of uncultured Eubacteriales bacterium. GTDB lineage: Bacteria > Bacillota > Clostridia > Oscillospirales > CAG-272 > UMGS1312. Next base: position 2,990 of record URSW01000051.1, on the reverse strand, counting down.
CCTAACGCTTCCCGAGGTGGGGTGAACAAGGTTGAGCATGGATTTTATGAGCGTCGTTTTTCCCGCACCGTTTCTTCCGATAAGCCCCGTCACGCATCCCCCGTCGATCTTCAGTGAGATCCCGTCGAGGAAAAACGTCGGGTATCTCTTGCAGAGTCCGTTTATTTCAAGAAGGCTCATTGCTTTTCTCCGATCCGTATTTTTCGGTATAGTGCAGCTTCAGTCCGGCATAAGCGTCGGAAAGCGCGCGGCTGATGAAAGCCTCGTCCCACTCGAGATACGATGTTGCGATCATAGAGGCGATCCCGTGAACGTAAATCCACATTTCAAGGTGAAAGACATATGCTTCTTCGCGCGAAATTCCGACAGCGGACGATATAATGTCCGCCATTCTGTCGAGAGTCTCGGTGTCCTCTTCCTTTTTGCCTCCGCTCCGGTCGCACATAAACAGAAGTCTGAATAGCTCCGGCTCCTCTTTCGCAAATTCGATATAGGCAAGTCCGAACGCTTTATACTTCGGCACGTCGCTTCTCTTCGCGCCCGTCGCGAGATATTCCCGATACAGTTCGTACGCCGCGCGATCAACGTCCGCGCGCAGTTCATCCATTCCCGGGTAATTTGAAAACACGGGCTGCGTCGAGCAGCCGAGAGCATCCGCGAGCGCGCGGGCATTGAGCGCCTGCGCACCGCCTTTTCTGACGATGCCGAGTGCGGCTTTCAGTATCTCATCCTTGGTTATCTTCACCTTCGGCGGCATGTGCACCTCTCAATAACATTAGTTATACAACTTATGTTATTTTACACACTCAAAGCGTTATTGTCAATAGGATTTCGGTAAAAATCCGTTTTTTCACACACCGAGATCTCCCACTTTCGCGCGTAAGAGCGAAAAGATCCCCTCAGAGGGAGCGGAAATCAAAGAATTCCGACCCTTCCGAGGGGATTGCCGTATAAATTAAATCGTTTTTCGGGACCGCGTCGTGATCCGGTGTCACAGACGTATGCTTATCTCGCCCGTGGAAAGCTTCTTCACCTCTCCGTCGTCAAAGCGAACCTCAAGGCGGCAGTCCTCATCGACGGAAAGCGCGACGGCGCTCCGACGCCCCGAGGGTGATACAACGTCGATCCTCCGTCCGATGACAAAGCTTCGATCCGCGTATTCGCCGAGGAAAGCTTTATCACCGAGATCTTTATATATTTCGAAAAATTTCTCCCATATGCGGGCGCAGAGCACTGCTCTCATTCCGCTTGTCTTCTCATCGAAAATATATCCTGCGCTTTCCCTGATATTCTCGGGGAAGCCGCCTTCGGGAAGATAGAGATTCACTCCTATGCCGAGAATCGCATATTCAAGACTGCCGGATTCCATCCCGAGCGACGCTTCGGTCAGTATTCCGCAGACCTTTCTTCCGTCGACGAAAATATCGTTCACCCATTTGATGAGAGCTTTTTTCGGGCACAGCTCCTCTATCGCGCGGCAAACGGCGACCGCCGCCGCCGTTGTTATCAGAGTAGAGGCTTCCGCGCTCATATCGGGTCGCAGCACTATGCTCATGTAGAGGCCGGTATCGTCGGGGGAAAAGAAATTTCTTCCCATACGTCCGCGTCCGTCTGTCTGGTGCGACGCGGCAACAATTGTTCCTTCCGATGCTCCGCACTGCGCAAGCTCTCTCGCCTTGGTATTTGTCGAGCCTATCGTGCCGTACACAAAGATTTCCGGGTGTTTTTCGGGGAGATATCTGCCTATCCCCTCGGGGGTAAGCGCACCCGAATCCCGACTTATCCGATACCCCTTATTTGTCGAGGATGCGATCTCGAATCCTTCCCTGCGGAGTGAATTTATCGCCTTCCACACCGCAGTGCGGCTTATGCCGAGTTCCTTTGCGATCGCCTCACCGGACAAATAACGGTCCGTATTTTCCCGAAGAAGAAGCACAAGCTTCTCTTTTGTATTCATTTAAAAGAACATCTCCGTTTCAATCCGTATTCGCCGACGGGCTGTTTTCCCGCAAATCACCGGATTCAGCCTGCGGAATATTTTGCAACGGTAAATCCCTTGCTGCGGAAATCGTCGATAACGCTGTCGAGTATTTCGGTATTCGTTTTGGACACGGCATGGAGAAGGAATATTCCGCCGCCGTGAGCCGCGCCCGTGACGCGGGCAAGTGCCGCCGTGGGCTCGGGCTGATTGTTCACGTCGTAATCAAGGTACGCAAAACTCCAAAACACGCTCTGATATCCGAGGCTTTGTGCGAGCGCAAGCGATCTCACGGAGAATTCGCCCATCGGAGGACGGAACAGCGACATTTCATAGCCGTACTTCTCTTTTATGTAATTGTGTAGCTCCATTATCTCCGACTGCATCTCGTCGATCGAAAGAGTGGGCATTGACTTATGATGAACCGAATGGTTGCCGAGCACATGACCTTCGTCTATAATGCGCTTCACGACATCGGGGCTTGCCTTGCAGTATTCCATGGTAACGAAGAACAGTCCCTTTACGCCTTTTTCATTCAGCGTATCGATGATCCTTGTCGTATATCCGTTTTCGTATCCGAGGTCGAAGGAAAGATATATCTTGTCCGAATTCGGTGCTATAAATGCCGCGCCGTACTGACCGTATCTGTCCTGAAGCACGGCTGCGCCGGACGGGCGGTTATCCGCATCGACATTGACGCCGGGACCGAAGCCGTTCTTGGTGTTATCGAGGGCTTCAAGCTCCGCTCTCGTGTATTTCGTACCGATAAATTCAACTCCGCCGGAGATTACGCCCGCGCCCGAATGGTCGGTCGTCGTCTCCTCGGGAGCAGTTGTCTGCGTTTCGCCCGACGTTTCGGTAGTCTCCGTTGCTGCGGGGGACGATGTTGAATCCGCCGTCGGTTCCTTGACGGTCTGCGCCGGGGTCGGTTCCGTCGTGGCATCATTTCCCGAGTCGATTCTCGATACGCTGCATGACGAAAGAATGAGTGCCGAAAGCACAAGTGCCGAAA
>URSW01000050.1 GCA_900550625.1 uncultured Eubacteriales bacterium | reverse complement strand
GGGTACGGCTTCACCGGAATTGGGGGAAGCTTCGCCGTCCTGCGAGATCTCCGGATCGGGAGTACCGTCCGCGGCGGTGGTATCGGTACCGTTCGCGGTATCCGATTCGGCGGAATCGGAGGTCACGGCGGCAGGCAGTGCCTCGGTATCGGAAGAGGCACCCGGCAGATCGGGGGCGTCCTTTTTGTTTCCGCCGCCGAACAGAACGATCATCAGAATGACGCAGGCGATGACGGCGGCTGCGGCAATCGCCGTGATGAGGATGAGCGTTTTCTTTTTCTTTCCGGGATCGGCATTTTCCTCGTCGGGGTCTGCCGGATTTTTCTCGGCAGCGTCCCCGGCGCCGTCCGGTGCATTATCCGTCCGATCGTCGGGGGCAGAGTCGTTCTCGGCAGGGGAAGCGCCGTCGGAATCTGCCAAAAGGGCATCCGAAGTAATGCCGAAAATCTTCGCAAGAGAAATAACGTTTTCGATAGTGGGCTGTGTCTGTCCGGTTTCCCAAAGGCTGACGCTTTGCCTTGAGACATCGAGTTTTTCCGCAAGTTCGTCCTGAGACATGCCGATTTCTTTTCGGTACCGTTTTATATTGTCAGATAACATTGCTCCGTTTTCCTTTGTTTCCTTTGAATTTTTCTGCATTATATCACATTTTTCGCTTGCAGGCAATATAATCTGTTTTGAATTTTGTCAAGCAGCACTTGCTTTTTCAAAAAATCTTCGATTTTTCGGGGGATAGGGAAAAAGAAACGACCGGGGAAACCCCTTTTTAAAAAAAGGGGCTTTCCCCGTGACCCCATGCTTGCGGGCTTCGCCCGGAAGCTTCCAAAAATTTTTGAACTGAAGAGTATTGGTGTAGGTCTTTCTTTCGGAAGGTATCGTATAGTTTTCGCTGTACTTAACAGAACGCCTGCGGGGGCGTCCCCGCTCAGGGGTTTGGGGATGAAATCCCCAATGGGGCTTTGGGGCAACGCCCCAACATATAAAGCTCCCGCATGGCATTCGGAGAATGCCATGCCAATCTTAGAGAGACGTTAAGTTGATGTGCAGTTACCGCATAACGTCATACCGTGCTTAGCCTCAGTCTTACGTTGGAGTTTGACGCATTGCGTCAAACTCGCGGACACGGTAAGCGGACGTACAAGTTATCACATAACATCATACCGTGTCCTGTGGAAAGGTGATACGCAATGAAAAAGCATACGGACGATCGGCTGATCTACGAGATTCTGTCGGTCACGGAGGAGATCCCGGCGGGGAAGGTGGCGACTTACGGGCAGATCGCCCGTCTGATCGGCAGAGAGAAAAACGCAAGACTTGTCGGAAGAGTACTGAGCAGGGCGGATTTGTACGGCGATTATCCGTGCCATCGCGTTGTGAATCATGCTGGGCGGACGGCTCCCGGCTGGGATCGCCAGCGGGAATTGCTTGAGGCGGAAGGCGTGGAATTCACCTCGGGCGGCAATGTGGACATGAAGCGCTTTCGCTGGGACGGCGAGTGATCCCGTGCCTGCCCGACGCGCTCGGGATTTGCTGCGTGGTTCGCGGCAACCGCCCGGCACGATTTTGCGGATTTTGTGGGGATGTCTGCCGAATTCCGTTGTTTTAACAACGTAAATCATTTTCGGAATCCCGAAAACGCTCCTTTCTGCGCGGCGGCATTCTCATTTCGGATTTGCGCAGCCCGCGTCCGCATCACGGCGTGAAATTCACCCGCATTCACACTACGATTGAACGAATTCCGTTGTTTTAACAACGTAAATCGAAAATGGAACATCAAAAACACCTGCCCTCGCCGCAAAATCCGCACGGATTTCCAAAAAATCAAAGAATCCCCGCGAAAATCGGGAAAATTCCGCAGGCAGCGGGGCGTTTTAACATATTTGCACCCGAATTCCGTTGTTTTAACAACGTAAATTGAAAACGAAACTTCAAAAACACCCGTCCGTACCACAGAACCCGCGCGAGTTTCCGAAAAATCAAAGACTCCCCGCGAAAATCGTGAAAATCCCGTGGACGGCGGGGTATTTCAGCATATTTACGCTTGAATTCCGTTGTTAAAACAACGGAATTCATTTTTGAGATAACGAAAATACCTGCCGTTCGTATGTTGTGCTGCGTACAACTGCAGCCGCGTATCACCACCGCTCCCGCGCCGCCGCGCCTCAACCATATAATAAAAAACAGGGGAAGCCGTAAGACTTCCCCTGTCCGTATTTCTTTTATTTCGCGCGGGCGGCGATTATCTTCTGTGCGATGTTGCCGGGCACTTCCTCGTAGCGCTCTACCTTGAACGTAAAGCGCGCGCGTCCCTGCGACATTGCGCGCAGTGCGATAACGTAATCCGTCATCTCCGATTTCGGAACGTCCGCCTCGACTACGGTGAATCCGCTCTTGCCTTCGGCGGGATTCATACCGAGCACGCGGCCGCGCCTCTTGTTGAGGTCGCCGATCACATCGCCCACGAGCGCATCCGGCACGGTGACGTTGAGCTTTCCGACAGGCTCGAGCAGGATCGGATCCGCCTTCGGCAGACCTTCCTTGTACGCAAGCCGCGCGGCAAGCTTGAACGAGATCTCGTTCGAATCGACCGGATGATACGATCCGTCGTAGAGATCGGCGGCGAGATTCACCACGGGATATCCCGCGAGAACACCCTCCTGCATAGCCTCGAGAAGTCCCTTCTCGACTGCGGGGTAGTATCCCTTCGGCACGTTTCCTCCGACGACGCTCTGCGTGAAGGTCAGACCTTCCGCCTCTCCGGGAGAGAACGTGATCTTGACGTGTCCGTACTGTCCGGAACCGCCGGACTGCTTCTTGTGCTTTCCTTCGACCTGTACGCGCTTCTTTATCGTCTCGCGGTAAGCGATCTCGGGCTCGCCGGTCTGCACGGTCACGCCGTAGCGCGACTTCAGGCGCGAAACCGCCACGTCAAGCTGCATATCGCCCATGCCGTAGATCAGCATCTGCTTCGTCTCGGCGTTGTTTTCGAATTTCAGCGTCGGATCCTCGTCGGTCAGCTTCAGTATCGACGCGGCGATCTTGTCCTCGTCTCCCTTGCCGGATGCGACGACGGATTTCGCCATGTACGGCTCCGGGAAATCGATCTTCCTGAAGGTGAGCGTGCCGGACTGCGAAAGCGTGTCATTCGTCGCGGTGCGTCCGAGCTTCGATATAACGCCGATGTCACCGGCGTGCATTACTTCGTATTCGGTCTGCTTCTTTCCGCAGGGCGAGTAGAAATGAGCCATCTTCTCTTCGCTTCCGCTCGCGGAATTTTTAAGCGTCATGTCGCGGCGGAGCGTGCCCGACATTACCTTGAAGTACGTCTGCTTTCCGAACTGATCCGATACCGTTTTGAACACGAATACGGAGCATTCGCCTTCGGGATCGATCGGATACGGCTTTTCTTCGCCGTTCTCGATCACGGTTTCGTTTTTCTTCGCGGTGTGGCGCGGGAACGATCCTTCAATCGCGTCGAGCAGCGCGCGGATGCCCCAGAGTTTAGCCGCGCTTCCGCAGTAAACGGGAACGATGTCGCCGGAGATTATGCCCTCATGGAGCGCGAGAGTGCTCTCCTCGGTGGAGATCTCCTCACCCGCGAAGTATTTCTCCATGAGCTCGTCATTCGTTCCTGCGATCGCCTCGTTGAGAGCGTCCTTGTACTTGTCGCCGATCTTTATGTATTCCTCGGTGAGCTCGGCTTCGCTTCGCGTGCCCTTCTCATCGAAGTTGTAAAGCTTCATCGATACGAGATCAATGAGCTCGAATTTTCCGTTTCTCTTGACCGGAACGAGAGCCGGACAAAGCTGGATCCCGAAACGGTCGCGCAGTGCGTTGAATACACGCTCGAAGCTTGCTTCGGCGTCGTCGTATTTGTTGATGAAGAATGCGCGGGGAACCTTTGCCTCCGTGGCGAGATCCCACGCGAGCTCGGCGCCTACCTCGACGCCGGATTTGCCGTCGATGACGATGACGGCAGCGTCTGCGGCACGGATGCCGCTTCTCACTTCACCCTCGAAATCAAGCGTGCCGGGGGTGTCGAGCAGATTGATCTTGACGGTGTTCCAGGGGAACGATGCGATCGAAAGTCCGACGGAAAAGCCGCGCTTTATCTCTTCGGCGTCGTAGTCGCATACGGTGTTTCCTTCGGGAACCTTGCCGAGGCGGTCGCAGGCTTTAGCGGAATACAGCATTGCCTCGGCGAGTGAGGTCTTGCCGCTTCCGCCGTGACCAAGCAAGCATACGTTACGGATGACTTTGGTGTTGAAATCTGCCATTGTGAGAATCTCCTTTATATAATATTTATAAATTACCGCATTCAAACGGCGAGTTACTTATTCAAGTATACCATGGGGCGAAGAAAATTTCAAGGGCTTTTTAAAAAATATGCCGTGAGAACGTAGAATATTCACGATGGTTTTTGTGCAACAGCACCAAAAAAGAAGAAAAAAGCCTGCGAAGAAGGTCTTTTTATGAAAACTGATGTTTGAGGACAGAACACGGGATAACATTACGGAGAAAGCGAATGTTCGTTTAACGTATTTCCGTGAGACGGGCGTTGCGATTTTATCCGAAGTGAAGATTACCTTTTTGAAGGTTCCGTTTTCCGGAAATGTTTGGACTTAAATTTCTTGCAAAAACGATCGGCGCATGTATGTTGTCCTGCTATAGTACGGAAAGGGCCGCGCCGGAGGTCATTTGTCCGAAAGAGCGGGGAAACAGGATTCTTTTCGGAAGAGATCTCGCCGGTTTTTTTGTCTTGCGGGAAGCTTGATACGGTATTTTGTACATTACGCACAAAATAAACAGAGAAAAGATTGTGATATACAACAAAATTATCCGAGGCCACGTTCAAAATAAATGAAAAATATTGACATATATAATACATAATGATATAATTTATTAAAGCCTGCCGATATTATCGTGCGAAAAAATAACATTCGCTATCGGAGTATCAAATCAAGCGGGTATTTTTACTTCATGACGAATGAAGAACAAGGAGGATCTCTCATGAACCAACAGATGCAGACAGCTCCCGGAACCGCGGCACAGCCTCCGGCACAGCTCAAGACAAACAGAAGCCTTTTAAAGTTCATTCTTCTCTCTCTTATCACCTTCGGCATTTACGGAATTGTCGTCATGTCCTCGATAAGCAATGATATCAATCTGATAGCAGGCAGATATGACGGAAAGAAAACGATGCATTATTGTCTTCTCATTTTCATCGTCGGTCCGATTACTTGCGGAATCGCCACTCTCGTTTGGTATCATAAACTTTCGGCGCGTATTGGTGCAGAGCTCGGACGCAGAGGAATAAATTACAGTTTCGGAGCATCGGATTATTGGCTTTGGAACGTGGTCGGTTCTCTGATTGTTGTAGGACCGTTCATTTTCTTCAATAAGCTTTTTACCGCTATGAATATGCTCAGCGAGAACTACAACGTAAACGGCTGATAAAAAACATATCGAATCACTTGCACCGCGAAGCGGAGATCCGCTTCGCGGTGTTGCTTTGCGCGAAAACAGGACACGGATTACATAAAGCTGTAATTGCAGTTTTACTTACCGTGTCCCCGAAAACGGAGCGGTGCTCCGTTTTCCAACGTAGGACTGACTTTGTACGGCGCCATTCTCCAACGTGAAACCTGTGTCTGTGAAGTACAGCAAAACTTACAAGCTATCCTCCGAATTTAAGTATTCTTCCGAAAGAAAGCTTTACCCCCGATCCCATTCAGTTCAAAAGTTTTTGGGGGTGCAGGGACCTTTTTCAAAAAGGTCCCGCATCGTTCCCCGCATCGTTCCCCGCATCGTTCCCTCGCACCGTTCTCTCGCGTCCCGCATCGTCCCCGCATGGGGTCCGGGGAAATCCCCTTTTTGTAAAAAGGGGTTTCCCCGGAGTACTTCTTCCTAATATAAAAGGAACCGTCCGGAGACGGTTCCTTTTGTTGTTATTCGATTTATCAGCCTATCAGCCGAGCTTGGAACCGTTGATCTTGATTCCGGGGCCCATCGTGGAAGCGATGACGCAGCTCTTGATGTACTGACCCTTCTGAGCAGCCGGTCTTGCCTTGATGACGGCGCCCACCAACGTGTCAAAGTTTTCCTGAAGCTTATCCTTGCCGAAGGAAGCCTTGCCGATGGGGCAGTGGATGATGTTCGTCTTGTCGAGACGGTACTCAATCTTACCTGCCTTAGCCTCGTTTACCGCACGCGCAACATCCATGGTAACGGTGCCTGCCTTCGGGTTCGGCATGAGTCCCTTAGGTCCGAGGATCTTACCGAGACGTCCGATAACGCCCATCATGTCGGGAGTTGCGATAACAACATCGAAGTCGAACCAGTTTTCCTTCTGGATCTTCTCTGCGAGGTCAGCCTCGCCGACATAGTCGGCGCCTGCCTCGGCAGCAGCCTTTGCGGCATCACCCTTTGCAAATACGAGAGTGCGGACGGTCTTACCGGTTCCGTTCGGGAGAACGACCGCACCGCGGACCTGCTGGTCTGCGTGACGGGAGTCAACGCCGAGGCGGATGTGAAGCTCGATCGTTTCGTCGAACTTAGCCTTGGAGGTCTGGCAAACGAGATCGATTGCCTCGCCTGCGTCGTAAAGCTTTGAAGTATCGATCAGCTTAACGCTGTCAGTGTATTTCTTACCGAATTTCATCTGTCAAACCCTCCTCAGTCGGCAACGGTAACGCCCATGGAGCGTGCCGTACCTGCGATCATGCTCATTGCGGTCTCAAGGCTGCCCGCATTGAGGTCGGGCATCTTCGTCTTTGCGATCTCTTCGATCTGCGCCTTGGTGATTGTCGCAACCTTCGTCTTGTTCGGAGTACCCGAAGCGGTCTCGATTCCGCAAGCCTTCTTTATAAGAACGGCGGCGGGCGGAGTCTTGGTGATGAAGGAGAAGGAGTGATCGGCGTAAACGGTGATGACAACGGGGATGATAAGACCCATGTCATTTTTGGTGCGCTCGTTGAACTCTTTGGTGAAGTTCGGGATCGGCACACCGTACGCACCGAGAGCAGGTCCCACGGGAGGAGCGGGAGTTGCCTTGCCCGCGGGGAGCTGAAGCTTGATATAGCCGATTATTTTCTTTGCCATTTTCAAAAATCCTTTCTTTCGCGCAGAGACTGCGCGGTCGTGGTTTATGACGGGGGAATGAAGAATTTTCCCCCTCCCACAAATGCCGTTTTACCGGGGCGGCATCCCGAAGATCAGTCGTCCTTTTTCTTTCTGATCTGCTTCATATCGAGCTTGATCGGCATGTCGCGTCCGACCGTCGATACGATAACGGTGACTTCGTTTCCGTCGGGTGAGATCTCATCGAGACGACCGCTGTAATCCGCGAAGATGCCCTCGACGATATCGACAGCATCGCCGACCTTGAGCGTCGATTCCTTCTGTGAAGTGCGGCTTTCGCTGATGATAGCCTCCGCTTCCTCGTCGGAGAGCGGAACGGGCTTTGATCCCGGACCGACAAAGCCCGTCACGCCGCGAATGTTGCGCACAACGTGCCAGCTTTCGTCCGTCATAATCATTTTAATAAGGACATACGCGGGAAATATTTTCTCCTCGATCTCCTTTTCCTCACCGCCGTTTGATTCCACAATGGTCTCCGTCGGGATGCGGATGTCGAAGATAAGATGAGAAAGGTTACGGTTCTCGATGATCTTTTCGAGATTCATCTTGACTTTGTTTTCATAGCCGGAGTAGGTATGCGCGACATACCATCTTGCTCCGACGTTCTGCTCGTTGAAATCGCTCATTTTCTCAGATAATACGGCTCAGACCGACGATTGTGGTTGAGAAAACGTAGTCGAGCAGACCGATTACCGCCGCGACGATCGCAACGGTGACAAGCACCATGGCGGTATTCATGAGCACTGCGCGCGGGGAAGTCCAGACGATCTTTCCGAACTCGGACTTGAACGCTTTAAACCATGCTCCCATGCGGGTACGGAGCGCAGGCTTATCGCTTTTCTTTGCTTTTTTGTCAGCTTTGTCAGCGGACTTCTTTTTGGGAAGCTCTTTGGCGTCGGTACCTTCTTCGGTACGGACATTCTTTTCGATGTCAGCCATCATTTGCTCCTTTCACCTTATTTGGTTTCCTTGTGAAGCGTATGCTTACGGCAGAAGCGGCAATACTTATTCATCTCGAGTCTGTCGGGATCGTTTTTCTTGTTCTTCTTCGTATCGTAGTTACGCTGCTTGCATTCGCTGCAGGCGAGAGTGATCTTTACTCTCATGTTTCGGCACCTCCTTGAAAATTCGGGTTTCCCCGTGAATACGGTATACTAACCGTGCCTCCCTCGCATAAGCGGGGCGTTTTCCGCACTTTTGTGCACAGAAAAAAGACCTCCCCGCGTGAGGTAGAATCATTATATCACAAAAAATCACCGCTTGTCAATAGCTGCGGGCGGTTTTTTCGGATTTTCCGTCGTCCTGCCGATGCGCGGCGAGGCGGACGGGAGAATTTGTGTTTTGCCGAGGAGCGGCGAGGCGAACGGGAGAATTTGTGTCCTGCCGAGGAGCGGCGAGCCGGACGGGAGAATTTGCGGCGGGATACGCCGCCCATGTCCCCGGCGGCACAGCGTCGGGAAAGACGGATGCCGCAGGTTCCCGCGGACGCATTCCCGCGTCGGGCGAAGGGACGGACAGCCAAATCCCTCCGTCCGGCAGCAGCCGCGCCGGGCTTGCCGTATGTGCACGAATATACGTTCGCATCGATCCGGCGGCGCTCTCGCCTCACGCTGTTTTGCCTGTTCCCGCGTCGGGCGATAATGTCCGTTCCCGGATATGCGGAAAACCTGCCGTTTTCACGCCGCAGATGGAGAGGGGCGGGTATTTCTGCAAATTATTTTGTGATTTGCGTTGTTAAAACAACGGAATTCGGCTTTAGCGAGACGAAATTATCCGTGCGATGCGCGGCGGCGGACGGTTTTACTCGGCGCAGGCGATCCGTTCGGCAGACGGAGAAAAAGCCGCGCAGATAATGAAAAGGCGTTTCCCTGACACGGCGGTCGGGAAACGCCCTAAACAGCGGCATATTAATGCAATTCCGTTGTTTTAACAACGTAAATCGTTTTGGGAGTCCGGGAAATACCCTGTCGCCGTGCTCGGCGGACGTTCCGACTTCGAATTCCGGAAAACACCCATATCACATCG
>URSW01000049.1 GCA_900550625.1 uncultured Eubacteriales bacterium | reverse complement strand
ATACAATAACTTTCCCATGCGTCCGCTTAACTGGATTTCACCCAAGGCTACTCTCAATAATTTTTTGAAGCACAATGTAACATATCATTGACAAACCGACATTTTCCGAAATTTTTCTCACGGCGGGACATATTTTGAAAGCGAAGCACTTCGGGGACCTCTCCGCGGATAATCCGCCGCGCAGACGCTCACGGTCACGCCACTGTCACCGCGCCCGGCGGGATTTTACGGTGTCTGCTCTCCGCCTCCGCCGTCTCGCCGCCTGTCCCTTAATCCATGCTTTCGCCCGACACGGCGGCGCGGCGGCGCACCTTCGGTTTATGGATAATCGGCGTTTCATCCGAATCGGTGCGCGATTTTCCGCGATTTTTCCGAATCCGTCGATCTGCCGTAAAGCGCAAAAAGCTCTGCGGCAGTATCCGCAGAGCTTTTATCCTCTTCGCTCGGTCGTTTTCCCGGAGCAGCGCTTCCTCTCACCGCACGCGAAATTATCCGAATAAGCTTATTTCGTCTCTCCGATGTTGCTTATGACCGCGTTGTCGCCCATGACGCTCGGGAGTTTGCCGTCCCACTTCTCGTAGAACTTCGATTTCAGAATCTCGTCCGTGAGAGACTCGGCGATAAGCTTATTCGCCGCAGCCTCGGCTTCCGCCGCGATGCGCGTTGCCTCCGCCTCTGCCTCTGCATTGGCGATAGCTACCTTTTTATCCGCCTCGGCTTTCGCTATCGCGGTGTTGTTCTCGATTTCCTGCTGAGCCTGACGCTGCATTGCGATGGACTTATCGGAGATCGCGTTGTTGTAGCTTTCCTCGAAATCCATCTGATCTATCACGACCTTCAGCACGGAAATGGTATCGCTCCCGTACTTCTCATCGATCGATTCCGCAAGCTCCTCCTTCACAAGAGGCTCGATCTTGGAGCGTACCGTGACCTCGGAGGCGGGAAGCTCGACCATCGCCGACTTTATCGCGGAGGAAACGAGACTCTGCGTTATGAGATCCTTCGTATCCGTCACGTTGCTGAAGATCCACGCCGATCTTCCCGATTCCACCTGGAACGTAACGGTGATCTCGGTAGCGTATACCGGAATTTTCTCCGACGATTCGCCCCAGACCTGCGCCACGATCTTCGTATCCTGCTGCTTGTTGTTTACAAGCTCGATCGTCTGAACGAACGGTACCTTCAGGTTAAAGCCCTGCGGTACGATGTTTTTCGAGACCTGACCGAAGGTGGTGCGCACTCCCGTATATCCCGTGGGCACGATCGTAAAGCAGCATCCGACGACGAAGACCGCGACGCCGATTATGATGCACGCGGGCATGATGCGCTTTGACTTTTTCAGTCCGACGATGATTCCGACGACTGCGACGGCAAGTCCGATAAATGCAAAAACCAAATTCATTTTTTCACTGCAGCTTCCGATTTGCGAAAGCTTCCTTTCTTTATTATCTCTTTGTGATTTTTATGTTTTTCACCCCGCGCAAAGACCGCTCGGGCGGTCGAAAGCGATATCGGGCGTGTTTTTCCGTTTATATGGCGGCGATTCTCAGCACAGGCAGAAGATATATTTCATGTTCTGCACCGATCTCAGTCTGTACCTTATCTGAGATATATCGCCGACGACCGTTGATTTTTCCAAAACAAGCGCGCAGCTCGGAGTCTGGAAAATGAAGATATATTTTTCCGTTTCGATGACCTTTGAAATTGCCGAATACCGTGTTTCCGTATTTTCGGAGTACTCGCCGTTATCTCCGCTGACCGTAAACGACTCCTCGCCAAAGGTGTACTCGTTTACGAAGTCCTTCATGTTTCCGAGAGCTTTATATCTGATTCTCGGAAGAATAAACCACCCGTATACAAGCATAAGTATAATCATCACGGCGACGGCAAGCATATACGCAAAGAACTCGGCGTTCTCGAACAGAAGCAGCCAAACCAGAGAAAATGCAATCAGCAGCGCAATCACCGCGGAAATTTTCACGATCTCTCTTTTAGGGCTTTTTCCCCTGAACATTGTCGCATGCAGAAGCGTGCCGATCGCGTCAAGGGTAAGCTTTCCCGTTGCTTTTATCTCCATGGTATACCTCATACCGAATTTGCGTCCGCCGCGCCGAGTCCGATCATGCATCCGTTTTCCCGCGTTCGCCGTCGAAATGAAGCGCGGCGGCGTGAGACTTGCACAGGCGAGGGAGCCGTACCGACAGTATACAGTAAATCGGAGAAAAAGTCAATCCCCGCCGAGGGCGGTGCGGCCGATTTCTCGCCGCGCGCCCGGTCTTTGACGAAACGGTTCTTTCCGCTTTACGGTGAAAAGCAATGTGATGCGGTACAGCCTCACGCGGCAGAGCCGCGCCGTTCGTGAAAATTTCCTATGTGAGCGCGCCCTCTCCGAAGGCACGGTAACCCATCCGAAGGTACGGTCGCACCTCCGAGGGTAGGGTCACTCCAAGGTTACGGTCACCCGTTCAAAGTCCTCATACTCCGAGTGTAAGGTCAAAGCTTTTTGAAACCGAACTCCGTGATCTCGCCGACCTTTTCAAATCCGATCCTGCGGTACGCCCTGTTCGACGACGGATTCGCCGCGTCGGCGTAGAGCATCGGAGACACGCCCTCTCCGATAAGCTTTTCGCACATATGCGAAACGAGCATCCCGGCGTATCCCCTGCCGCGCACGGCGCGGTCGGTCACCACGGTATTTATCCGCGCGCTCGACGCGCTCCTGTAGGCGATCATCGCCATTGCGCACACTCTGCAGCCGTCCTTCCACAAAAGAAGCTCGGAACGTCCGACCGACGCGGCGGCAAAATTATCCGCATCCTCCTGCGAAATCACGGTGTGTTCTCCGTCCTCGCAGAGCTGCCTCAGCAGTGAAGCCATGGCTGGGCGGTCTTCCTCCGAGGAAAACACCGCCTCGCCCGAGCATTCGGGAGAGATGACCCGTGCGCACACATATGCATTCATGTCCATCACCCGATGTGAGTGAAAGCCCTTTCTTTCCGTATATTCAAGCGTTTCGCGGCATCTATGTGACACCGCATTCAGATGAACACTCGGGGAGAATTCAAGGCGCGAGGCGATGATATCCGCGGCACATTCCGCGCTTTCGCTCCCGCAGCGCTCCGAAAGCCACATCCATATCGGAGTTTTTTCGTTCGACTGACCGATGATAAAGCTTTCGTGATCCGTCCATGCGGAGGCTTCCGGAAACGAAAATATGAGCTCGAAAAGATTCATCGTGACAAGCTCGTCGGGCATGAGAAGCCTCTGCGCCTCTTCGCGCGCCGCCGCACCGTTTATCAGATCGTATTTTTTCACGCCGTTCTCCTTCCGGTTCATTTGTGTTTTATCTCATATGATGTATATTGATGCGAAAACCCATACCCGAGCTTTTCGGCATGATGAAGCGACACCTTATTCTGCGCGTCCCGGCTCGGATACAGTCCGGGATCGGCTGGCCTGCCGCAGTTGATAGACGCGATCGGCGCAGGATTGACTGTACGTCCGCCGCGCGTCAGGTGCGCGGCACACGGGATACCGACTTTGTGTAATTCCCGCGGCGGCAGCAGATGCTCACCGTCGGGCTGTTCTCAAGTCCGAGCAGTCTGTCCATTTCCTCCGCGGCACCGAAATAGCTGTTCTTCTGATGGTGAACCAATATGTAATCCGCTTCCTTTATTTTGCCCCGCGCCGCGCGGCAAAAGGTTCTCATCGGCGCGCTCAGCCCGAACACCCAGATCGGGCTGCACACCGTGACCCGGCTGTACGCTTCAAGGTCGGACGGGATACCCGCAATCGGCATATCCCATGCGTGCATACCGTATCTTCCGCACCACCAAAAGCCGAGCGTTCCTTCGGTACGTTCTGTCGAGCGGACCTCAAATACGCACGCGCCCGTGCGCTCTGCTTCCTCGAGCGCCGCCTTTTTCGTATATCCCATGCGGGAGAAATACACCACAAGACGGTCGGGCGCTTTTCCGATATTCGGATATTCCTTCTCCGAAACGCAAAAATGCTCCTGGCAGCAGAACACCCACGCCGCGTATCCGGTCGCCGCCTGCGCCGCGCCGAAAACGAAGTAGATACTCGACATGAAGTTCGGCGGGAACATATAGAATTGAATGCATATCCACAGCATAAGCGTAATGCCGAACACGCCGCCGAGTATCACGCCCGACTTCTTCTTTGCGAAGAGCAGCGCGGCTGCCGTCAGATTTGTAAGTCCGTTCACGACAAGCAGCGCGATCCCCGAAAAGGTAAGATCGGTAAAGAGCACGTCCGCAAACGGCAGCACCTGAAAATACGGGAGCATGGCATCCATGTAAAATTTCTTCCCGCTCGGGTCGATAAGCATGCAGAGCGCGCCGAACACCGCGCCGATTCCGATAAACAGCGTCCAAAAGATGAGCGCCCGCCTTGCACGGGAATATCTCGATTTTTTCATATCATTACCTCTTTCGCCGGGCGAAAGCTTCCTTTCGTCAGTCACCGCCCGAACCGATTTTTTCGCCGAGCGGGGACTTTTTGCGATCCGGGAGCGGCCCCCGCAAGCCCGAAGATGCACCGTCTCCCAAAACGGAGTACGGGAGCGGCCCGCGCCGCTCCCGGATGAACGAGTGCGGCGCGGAAGTGCCGCACTCTTCGGTCTCTGTATTTCACCGTGCGGAAACGGTGCCCGATAAATGCTGCGTTTTCTTCGCATAAAGATGAAGAAAACGCATCTTCGGGCAGCCGATCCCCTTGAGGAAGAACGCACGCCTTTTCCGCTTTCGAGAATCTCCTTTTTTATCGAATCACCGCACAGGCGGCACATCAGAGCGAAGCGAACGTCTCGCTTCCCCTCTTTCTCAGCCATATGTACAGAATTGCGCACAGTATAAGCGTGATTGCGGCATAGCATCCGGCGAAGGCGGCAAAGCCGATCTTATATCCGAACGTGAAAAACGCAATCGGGATTGCGACGGCGTAGACGAATCCGCCGAACAGCGCAAGCATTACGCCGAGGCTCTGCTTGATCGGTGTGATCTCGTTAGTCCATGTGAGATTCGGCATTTTGAGCCCGATGAAAAGGTCGAACAGCGCTGAAAGCAGAGTATACGAAATCAAGACGAGAAGCATAACCAAGATCTGCGCGGGTGCGAACGGATATACGATAACCGCACAAGCAAAGCAGAAGATCGCCGGGAAGACGGTCAGAATGAGCTGAACGGACAGCTTTGCGCGCAGAATCTGCCACGGCACAACGGGCAGCGACTGTGCAAGCCAAAGGCTCCTTCCCTCAAGAGATACGGACGGTGCCGCCATGTCGTTCATGGACGCGGCGGCGCATATCGCGGTGCATACGATCACCGGGATGCAGTCGGCGCTCGATTCCGGACCGAACATCTCGCTGAGAATTGATATGAACGATCCGCCCTTTATCAGGAATACCGCGCCGAGCACGGGGAGAAAGAGCACGCCGAGACCGCAGTTGAGCATGTAGCTCGGACTTGAGGCAAAGCGTCCGAATTCCTTTGCAAGCAGTGCGAACGGAAGTCTTCTCTCGGCGACGGCAGTCGAGCGGTATTTTTTCTTCGCGTTCTTTCCCGCGGAGGTCGCGGTCTTGAGAAAGCTGCGTGAGATGAGCACCCACATCAGTGCAAAAAGTGCGATCACGACAGCGGTGACTATGGCAAGCGCAGCGGGATCGCCGGTACCGGCTTTACCGGCGAGGTAGATCGGATACGCCGAGCCCTTGATCTTTTCGCCGTAGACGGCGGCGTTTGCAATCAGCTCGGAGATCAGCGACTGCGCCTTGAAGTAAACAAAATAATATGCCGCAAGGAACATTATCGAAACAAACACCGTTATGACGCTCTTGTTCTTCAGCTTCAGGCTGATCTTAGCCACTACCCATCCGAGGATGCACGACAGCGTTAGAACAAACACCGAGATCAGAAGGACGGACATGAACGAGCCGATCACGGACCCGACAGCCGCGGAAACTTTTATCAGATAAACCGCGGCGGCGGGAATTATGACAACTCCCGAATACAGAAGTCCCATAATATACACAACGAGAAGCCGCGCCGTCATGATAACACCGACGGGGATCGGCATTGACAGGAGCAGATCGTTGTCCTTAGCAAGATAAAGTCCCGAATAGGTATTGAACACGCTTCCGAAGGATCCGAGCAAAATTGCAATCAGTCCCATCAAAGCAAAGTAAAGCCAATCCATGCCCGCCGCCGAAAGAGGCTCGCATATCGACAGCGACAGGTATGTGAACATGCCGCCGAGCATGCCTGCCATAATAAGCACGAACAGAACGATATACGCGGCGGTCGCGCCCTTTGAGCGCGTCTTGTTCTTCTTCGCGTCGTAGAGGTAAGTGCGGAATATTTCGGAAAGCTGTTTATGTATCAGTAGCTTCAGCATCACTCCGCCTCCAATTCGAGGAACACGTCTTCGAGAGAATCATCGCCCTTGACCTCCTCCATCGTTCCGGAGCGGATCAGCCTGCCTCCCTTGATAATTGCCACCTTGTCGCAGAGCTTCTCGGCGACCTCAAGAACGTGAGTGGAAAAGAATATCGCACCGCCTTCCTCGCAGAGCTCGCGCATCATGATCTTCAGAAGGTGCGCCGCCTTCGGATCAAGTCCGACAAACGGCTCATCCATGATTATCAGCTTAGGTGAATGGAGCCATGCCGCGATAACGGCAAGCTTCTGCTTCATTCCGTGGGAATACGCGGCGATCGGCTGTGCAAGATCGTCCGTGAGCTCAAAGCGCGCGGCATAATCGTCGATCTTCGCGCGGCGCTCCTCCGACGGCACGCCGAAAATGTCCGCCACGAAATTGAGGTACTTTATTCCGGTCATGAAATCGTAAAGATCGGGATTGTCGGGGATATACGCGAGAACCCGCTTACAGGCGACGGGCTCATCCTTGATCGAGCGCCCGTTTATCCGTATTTCTCCCGAATCAAACCGAAGTATTCCCACAGCGGATTTGAGAGTCGTGGTCTTGCCCGCGCCGTTGTGACCGATAAAGCCGTATATCTCGCCGGGACGAATATGAAGACTCAGATCGTCCACCGCCTTTTTATCACCGTATGCCTTTGTAAGATGTTCTATCTGAAGCATTTTATTTTCCTCCGTTTATTTATATTGCGTCTCACTCGATTCCGACGCCGCCGAAAATGCCGGTCGCGTTTATGTAGAGCGTCGGTCCGCCCGACGAGACTTTATTCACTCTGTCGTCGGAAACCCCTCCGAACATCGTGGTCGGGCGAATTATGACGTTCAGCCCCTCGGGTACCGTGACCGTAATGCCGCCGAATACCGCGGCAGCGTCTATCACGCAGTCCTTTTCGATCACGGCGCCGCGAAGATCGCAGTCAACCCCTCCGAACACGGCGGTAAGACGCGCACCCTCGAAGACCTCGCCGGAAAAGCCGATGTCGCTTCCCGAGAACACTGCGGTTCCGTTTTTCGGTGTTCCGCCGCTTTCTCTGATTCTTTTGAATACCTCCGAGCTTCTCTCCCCGACGATTCCTCCGATGATCAGCTTGAGTCCGATCAAAACGACGATTATCGGGACAAGCAGCTTCCACACCATGGAGAAGTCGAGCACGTCGCGGCAGCAGAGCAGCAAAAATACGCCGACGCATATCCCGATCAGGCTTCCGAATTTGTTGCGGTCGGTTACAAGCCCCACCGCGCACGGCACGATGATGAACAGCGTCCACCATCCGTCGAAAAATATGTCTATATCGGTTATCCCGAATGCGTTAAGTCCGAGGAGAACGCCCGCCGCGACGAGCACGATCCCCCACACGATCCCGTTAAGTTTTTTCATATTACACCTCTTTCACCGATTATGTATGTATCATAACAAATGACGGATCACGACGAAGTTTTCGTCAGGGACACGAATGCGCACTGCACGTTGCATATCGTGCGTTATTATTATAATAAAAGCATCATATTTTGTCAAGATGCGCAATGTAAAATTATATTATAATCCGATTCGGCGGTGATTCCGTGCGCCGACTAAATCCTTGCCGAATGTCTCGCGCCGTCTGTTTTGCAATTTGTCCCGTTTCTCCGTTTTGTCAACAGCTTCGGGGCGAAAGCTTCCGATTCTTCTGCAAAATAAAACGGGGACCGAAAGCTCCCCGTTTTATCCGTCGATGCGTTCGCCCGGCATCACGTCGCCGAACGATGTCGGCCTTGCCTGCGCTAAGCCGACACAAACAGTCCGTATTTTTTCTTCATTCTCTCGAGCTTTTCGCCGATGGGGTTTGCCAGAATCAAAAGGAAGATCACGTTTGACACCGCATATTCCGCAGTTACCGGCAGCGCCGATACGACCGCGGCGGCGTAACGCGCGAGGTTGAACGTACCGTCTGCCCACAGCACCGTCCAGATGTCCATAAGCAGCGAAAACATCAC
Source organism: uncultured Eubacteriales bacterium (assembly GCA_900550625.1). Lineage (GTDB taxonomy): Bacteria > Bacillota > Clostridia > Oscillospirales > CAG-272 > UMGS1312. Next base: position 786 of record URSW01000049.1, on the reverse strand, counting down.
CCCCGCCGCCGCGCCGAAAACGCACAGCGCGGCGCGGCTTTTCCTCATCGGTCCCGCAAGCACGCCCGCCGAAAAGCCGATCAGCCCCCATGCGAGCATCTGAAACGGAGTCCACGGTCCCTGTCCGAAATAGAAATTCGAGACCGCCGCGGACAGCGCGCCGACCGCAAATCCCGCGTCCCTTCCGAGCCACATCGCCGTGATCACGGTGATTGCGGTCACCGGCTTGAATCCCGGAAGCCATGCGAAAATGAACCGCCCGGCTGCCGAAATGGCGATCATGACGCAGAGAATGACAAGCTCCTTTGACGAGGTGTCGCGCTTTTCGAAAGAGCGGAACACGGGCACGAGAACAAGCACTGATACGCAGAGGGATATCCACGCATAATGTTTCCCGCGAAACAGCATCGCTCCGCCGAACACGACGGCAATCACGCCGAACCAAAGGGCAATCCGGGAAACGATCTTTCGAAAATTACTTCTCACGGCGCCCCCCCTTTTCTTCCGTTCATGCGGCACAGTTCGACCACGTCGCCGCACAAAACAGCGTTATCGAAAATGTCCTTCGATATGCGGTGCGCAGCGGTCGTGTAGAAGGTGTTGCCCGCGAAAAACACGTTCGGCGTATCGGTCGAAACGATCTCGCCGTCGAACAGAAACGCGCATCGGTCTGCGTATGCGGCGGCAAACTCCGCGTCATGCGTCACGGTAACGACCGTGATGCCGCCGTTCTTCAGATCGCCGAGAATCCCGATTCGGCCATCGACTTCTTGTATTTCACAGGAA